>JAATGA010000271.1 GCA_015654855.1 Rhodobacterales bacterium | reverse complement strand
TCGGTGATGGAGACGGGCGAGTTCGACTATGCCTGGAACACCCAGATCCCGCCCGAATTGCAAGAGGCGATGAAGGCCGGCGGCAAGGGCGAATTCGTCAACGCCTTCGGCACCTTGGTCGAGCGGGTCGAGATCAACATGACCGACCCCTCGCCGAGCCTGCCCGAAGGCGAGCGGGCGACGACGAAGCATCCGCACCCGATCTTTTCGGATCTGCGGGTCCGCCAGGCCCTGTCGATGGCCATCGACCGGGGCCTGCTGGTCGAGATCGGCTATGGCGGCGCGGCACGTCCGACCTGCAACCTGGTCCCCGCGCCCGAGATGTATGCCTCGGACAACACGGGCTGTCTGACCCAGGACCTCGACGGAGCCAAGGCCCTGCTGGCCGAGGCTGGCTGGACCGACAGCGACGGCGACGGCATCCTCGACAAGGACGGCAAGAAATTCTCGATCGTCTTCCAGACCTCGGTCAACACCATCCGCCAGGACTTCCAGGCGCTGATCAAGGGCTGGTGGAACGAGCTGGGGGTCGAGGTCGAGCTGAAGGTCGTCGATGCCTCGGTCTTCTTCGGCGGCGATCCCGGCTCGCCCGACACGTTCCAGAAATTCTACACCGACGTTGAAATGTATGCGAACAACTTCGACGGCACGGACCCGGAACCCTATCTGGCGCAGCACACCTGCGACAAGGCGCCCGGCCCGGAAACCCAGTGGCAGGGCGAAAACGTCAACCGCTTCTGCGATCCGGCCTATGACGCGCTGGTCAAGGAACTGGGCGCCACGGGCGATCTGGAAAAACGCGCCGAGATCGCCAAAAAGCTGAACGACATGCTGACCAAGGACAGCTTCGTCGTGCTGCCGCTGGCCGACCGCGGCCGGTTCTCGGCCAAGGCGAACACGCTTGGCGGCGTCGTGCTGAACACCTGGGATTCCGAGCTGTGGAATGCCTCGGACTGGTATCGCGTGAAGTGATCTGACGGCCCCGGGCGCATCCCCCACGGCGGGGGATGCGCCCGTTCGCTTCCCCCCTCCCCGGCCGGCCACGCGAGGCGTCGTCCATGTTGACCTATACGCTCCGTCGGTTGCTGATCGCGATACCGACGCTTTTGTTCATATCATTCGTGATCTTCCTGCTTCTGGACCTCGCCCCCGGCGATCCGATGAGCCAGGTGCCGCTGACCGTGCCGCCCGATGTGCGCGAGAAGATGCGCATCGCGCTTGGGGCCGATCAGCCGATGGCGGTGCGCTATGTGCTGTGGCTGAAACAGTTCTTCTGGGTCGAACCCGCGCATTGGATGAACGCGACCTTCGGGACGCATTTCGCCGAAGGCCAGCAGCGCATCCTGTCCTGGCAGTCGCGCAGCCCCGTCTTCGACATCATCGCGCAGCGCATTCCCCAGACCCTGACCGTGATCGGCTCCTCCTATGTGCTGGGCGTGCTGATCGCGCTGCCGATCGGCATTTATTCGGCCTATCGGAAATATTCCTGGTTCGACCAGTTGGGCACCTTTATCGCCATGGTGGGCTTTTCGGTGCCGACCTTCTTTACCGGCATCGTGCTGATCGTGGTGTTTTCGGTGAAGCTCGGCTGGTTCCCCTCGATCTACGACACCACCTTGCGGGTGACGGACTGGAGCAGCTTCTGGATGCAGGTCCGGCAGATGGCGATGCCGGTGACGGTTCTGGCGCTGTATAACGCCGCGCAGATCAGCCGCTACATGCGCTCCGCCATGCTGGAGAACCTGGGCCAGGACTACGTCCGCACCGCCCGCGCCAAGGGCCTGTCGGAACGGGTCGTGGTGCTGAAACATGTCTTGCGCAACTCGCTGATCCCGGTGGTGACCGTCATCGCGCTCGGCATTCCCACGATCTTCGGCGGGGCGATCATCACCGAACAGGTGTTCAAGGTAAACGGCCTCGGCCAGTTGCTGATCACCGCCATCCATGGCAGCGACATTCCGATGGTGCAGACCCTGACCTTCATCTTCGCCGTGCTGATCGTGCTGTTCAACCTGATCGCCGACATCCTTTACGGCATCCTGGACCCGAGGATCCGCTATGACTGACGTCACCTCCGCCGCATCCCCTCCGCGCAGCCAGTGGCGCGACGTGTGGTTGCAGTTCCGTCGTCACAAGGGCGCGCTGGTCGGGGGGATGGTCTTTCTGGCGCTGATCGCGCTGGTGGTCATCGGCCCCTGGATCTGGCAGGTCGAGACCAACCCGGCCCGGCTGATCCGGCAGAGGAACCAGGGGATGAGCCTGGCCCATCCCCTGGGGACCGACCAGCTTGGCCGCGATCTGCTGGGCCGGATGATCCAGGGTGGCAAGGTTTCCATCGCCGTGGGCCTGGTGGCGATGCTGATCGCGATCTTCATCGGCACCACGGTCGGGGTCGTCGCCGGCTATTTCCGGCGGCTCGACGGGGCGCTGATGCGGGTGACCGACCTGTTCCTGGCGCTGCCGCTGCTGCCGCTGCTGCTGGTCATGGTGCTGCTCTTCCGCGACACGCTGTCGGGGCTGATGGGACCCGAGGTCGGGACTTTCCTGCTGATCGTCGGGGCCATCGGCGTCACAAGCTGGATGCAGACCGCGCGGATCGTCCGGGGCGAGGTCCTCGCGCTGAAAGAGCGCGAGTTCGTGCTGGCGGCAAGGTCGATCGGCACGCCGCCCTTCCGCATGATCCTGCGGCATGTGCTGCCCAACATCGTCTCGCCCATCATGGTGTCGGCGACCCTGGGGATCGCGGGCGCCATCATCACGGAATCGGCCCTGTCGTTTCTGGGCCTGGGATTCCCGCCGGATTTCCCGACCTGGGGGCGGCTGCTCTATGAGGGCATCGACTATCTGCAACAATTTCCGGGCCGGGTGATCTGGCCGGGGATCGCGATTTCGCTGACGGTTCTGTCGGTGAACTATATCGGCGACGGGCTGCGCGACGCGCTCGACCCAAGGGCACGCGGGCGGTAAGGGCGGAAGGAGGGGGCAGAAGGGCTTTCAGTGCATCCTTTTGCGGATGCGGCGGATCATCAGCCAGACGGCGCCAACCACCAGGGGCACGAGAACCGCGGTCAGCACCGATTTCGGCCAGTGCATGTGTTCGGCCAGCGGCAGGGTCAGATAGGTGGCGAGGCTGACGGCGTAATAGCTGATCGCGACGACTGACAGCCCCTCGACAGTATGTTGCAGGCGCAGCGCCAGGTCGGCGCGGCGGTCCATGCTTTCCAGCAGCGTCTGGTTCTGCGCGCTGCGTTCGACATCGACCCGGGTGCGCAGCAATTCGGCCGCGCGGGCGGCGCGGTCGGCCATGCTGTTCAGCCGCGCCTCGGCCGATTTCACCGTGCGGATCGCCGGATCGTAGCGGCGCATCATGAACTCGCCAAAGGTCTGGCGGCCCCGGATGCGTTCCTCGCGCAGGACGGCGACGCGCTGGTTGACGATGGCCTCGTAAGCCCCGGTCGCGCCGAAGCGGAAGGCATGCGCCGTGGCGAGGCTTTCGAGTTCCGCCGCGATGCGCAGCAGTTCGTGCAGCGCCTGTTCCGCTGCCTGGTCGGTGCTGTCGAGGCCTGCGACGAGACCAGAGAGGCCGGGGTCGATGGCGTTCAGCCGCGCCGCCAGGGTGCGGGCCCGGATCAGGCCCAGCATCGACATGGCGCGGTAGGTCTCGATCTCGCACAACCGCTGGACGATGCGGCCGACGCGGCGTTCACCCGTGCCTTCGCGCACGAAGACAGCGAAGCGCATCTGGCCGCTGGCGTCGATGCGGAAATCGCCCGCGATCACCGCCGCGCCATCGACCACACGGGCAACCGCCAGGCTTTCAGGCACGAACCAGGCGTCGAGGCAGGTGAACATCTCGTCTTCGGTCGCGGGCATCGGTTCGACGCGGATCAGCACCGCGGCTACCCGCTTGCCGGGGGCTGCGGCCAGCCAGTCCTTCGGGAAGGCCTGCGCCTCCGCGGGATCGAAGGCGCGGGCCGAGACGCCGGGGCTGAGCGTCGAGAAGGTCACGAATTCGGTATGGCTTTCCCATTTCAGCTCTGCCCGGCCGAGCGGGCCGGAGAAATGCGTGGCCCCCGGCTGCGGATGGGTCGAGCCGTATCGGTCGAGCAGCGCGAGAAGGTGATCGCGGTCGCGTGCCCGGTCGCGGTTGGCGGCGTCGCCCGGTTCCTTGATGGCAAGGAAGGCCACGGTCGCGGGCACGGTCAGCGCCGGAAAGGGTCGGGCGTGCAGTTCGTTGACCAGCGCATAGCGCAGGGGGTGGTCGGGCAGGTCTGTCATGGCTCGCGCGCTTTGGGGAATGGGGGGTTTCCCCCCGTTAGCGGGCCGGTCCTGCGCACGGCCAGCGGTTTCAGGGCATACCGGGGTATGCAATGAAAGTGTGACTTTTTCCCTGCACCCGGGCCGGTGGCGGCACCGAACCCGGGATCCGGGACAAAGGGGGCGACAGAGCCGGGGGCATCATTGTCCGTCCCGGAACGGAAACGGCCCCGGCGGGGTGCGCCGGGGCCGTATCGCGAGGGTATCGGCGCGGGGGCCGCTGCGCCCGCGGGTCAGTCGATCAGCGGCAGCAGCGCGTCGATGGACTTTTTCGCGTCACCGTAGAACATCCGGGTATTGTCCTTGTAGAACAGCGGGTTCTCGATGCCGGAATAGCCCGTGCCCTGGCCGCGTTTCGACACGAAGACCTGTTTCGCCTTCCACACCTCCAGAACCGGCATCCCGGCGATCGGGCTGTTCGGATCCTCTTGCGCGGCCGGGTTCACGATGTCGTTCGAGCCGATGACGATGACCACATCCGTGTTGGGGAAGTCGTCGTTGATCTCGTCCATCTCCAGCACGATGTCGTAAGGCACCTTGGCCTCGGCAAGCAGCACGTTCATGTGGCCCGGCAGACGGCCCGCGACGGGATGGATGGCGAAGCGGACGGTCTTGCCCGCCGCCCGCAGCTTGCGGGTCAGTTCCGAGACCGATTGCTGCGCCTGCGCGACCGCCATCCCGGAACCCGGCACGATGATGACGCTATCGGCCTCGTTGAGAGCGGCGGCGACGCCGTCCCCGTCGATCGCGATCTGCTCGCCCTCGATCGCCTGGGCGGGCCCGGGCCGATTGCCGAAGCCGCCCAGAAGTACCGA
>JAATGA010000189.1 GCA_015654855.1 Rhodobacterales bacterium | reverse complement strand
CTTTCCGGGCCAGTCGAAATATCAGCTGATCATCGAGGATCTGGCGCCCGCCGGGGCCGGCGCGCTGATGGCGATGCTGGAAAAGCGTCGTGTGCAACTGGCGGAAGAGGGGCTGTTCGACGCCGGCCGCAAGAAGGCGATTCCGTTTCTGCCCGAGGTGATCGGCGTTGTAACCTCGCCCTCGGGCGCGGTGATCCGCGACATCCTGCACCGGCTGCGCGACCGCTTTCCCCGCCATGTTCTGATCTGGCCGGTCGCGGTCCAGGGCGAGAAATGCGCCCCCGAGGTCGCGGCCGCGATCCGGGGCTTCAGCGCGATCGAACCCGGCGGGCCGGTGCCGCGGCCGGATCTGATCATCGTCGCGCGCGGCGGCGGCAGTCTTGAGGACCTCTGGGGCTTCAACGAGGAAATCGTCGTGCGTGCGGCGGCGGCGAGCCGGATCCCGCTGATTTCCGCCGTGGGGCACGAGACGGATACGACGCTGATCGACTTTGCCGCCGACCGTCGCGCGCCGACACCGACGGCGGCGGCCGAGATGGCGGTGCCGGTACGCCTCGATCTGTTGGCGCAGGTCGACGGACAGACGGCGCGGCTGGCGCGCGGCATCGCGCAGGCGCTGAGCCTGCGGGGGCAGCGGCTGCGGGATCTTGCGCGCGCGCTGCCGAGGGTCGAGGCGCTGACCTCGGGCGCGGCGCAGCGGCTGGATCTGGCGGGCCAGCGGCTTACCTCGGGTCTGGGGCTGGCGGCGGCGAAAAAGCGGCATGGGTTCGAGGCCGTGGCGGCGCGGCTGTCGCCTGGCGCGCTGCGGCTGGCCATCCAGCGGCGGGGCGACCGGCTTGCGTCCCTGGCCGACCGTGCCGGCCCCGCACTGGAGCGGCGGCTGGAGCGGCGGCAGGACGCGCTGGCCGGGCTGTCGGCGCGGCTGAAACCGGCGCTCGACCGGCTGATCGCCGATGCGGCGCGGCGCGGGGTCGAGGGCGGAGCGCGGCTTCAGGCGCTGTCGTTGCGGCTCGATGCGGCGCCCGGGGCGCGGATCGGGGTGCTGGCCGAGCGGCTCGACCGGCTGGACCGCACGCGGCTGACCCTCGGTTATGCCGAAACCTTGCGGCGCGGCTATGCCGTGGTGCGGGGCGACGGCGCGGTGATCACTACCCGGGGGGCTGCGGAACGCGCCGCCACGCTGGAGATCGAATTCGCCGACGGGCGGCTGGCGGTCGGGTCGGGAGCGGCCGCGCGCAAGGCCCGGGACGAGGGGCCGCGCGGTGGTTCGGGTCCCGCTGGCTCCGGCCAGGGCAGCCTGTTCTGACGGCGCGGCCCGCCCGGGCCTCGGGCGGTCAGGCCCCCACGTCCGGGCCGGGGCAGGAGAGCGGTGTCTCCGATTGCCCGACCTCGGTCAGTTCGGTGCCCGAACCGTCGTCGAGGAACGTCGCGAGCAACCCGCTTTCGCCCTTTTCAAAGGTCCAGCATTTCGGCTCGGGGTCGTCGTAGACGAAGCAGATTTCGCCCGCCGTCTCGTACCAGGTCCCGCGCTGGCAGGCGTCGCCGGAAAAGGCCCAGACGACGCGGCGGCCGGGCAGATACTGCTCTTTGCCGTATTCTTGGCCCGACATGCTGTAGGACAGGGTCTTGCCGCGCGTATAGGCGTCTAATTCGTCACCGGTCAGCGGCCCGCCCGCGAGGGCGGGGACGGCGGTCAGGCTCAGCATCAGAAGGGAAATGATCCGGCACATCGGCGGCTCCTGTCGGGGGATGCGGGCAGAGTGGCAGAGAAGGCGCCGCGCCGCCAGTCACGGGGACGGGATGACCGCGGATGTCATGCGGGTGGTGCGGGATCGGTCTGGGGCTGCGCGGCCTGCCAGCGGGCCAGATGCGGGCGCATCGCGCGCCGCCAGGGGCCGGGGAACAGCGCCAGCACCGCCGCGACCGGCAGCGACCAGGGCAGGCGGGGTGCCTGATCCTCGGGCGGCAGGCGCAGGGCGGGATAGGGGCGCGCGGGATGGGCGTGGTGATCGGAATGGCGCGGCGCGTTCAGCATCATGCCGCT
>JAATGA010000247.1 GCA_015654855.1 Rhodobacterales bacterium | reverse complement strand
GGCGTGGTCGCGACCATGGTCAGGGTATCCGCCACCGGCACGCCCCGCGCATCGACGCTGAAGCCGACCGTCACCGAGCCTTGCAACGCCCCGGGCGACAGGGCGCCGATGTTCCAGCAAAGCGCCACCGCCGCGCGCATCGCGTCGCGCGAATCCGCGCTCGCCTCGGCGAGGGCGGCACCCGGCAGGGCCAGGGCGGTCAGGGCAAGGGCGGCCGGACGCATCAATTCATCTGCACTCCGCTTTGCGCGCTGAAGACGATCTCCAGTTCCTGCCACTGGTTGTATTTCTCCGCCGGCAGCGGCAGGCCCTTGGCCCCGCAGCGCAGGATCGCCCGGCGCGCGACCTCGTAGGCTTGGCCGGCATCGGCCTGCGAGCCGCCCGAGAACTCGATCATCTTCAGCGATGAACTGACGGGTTTGGTATCCTGGCCGATCTGCAAGCTGACCACCACCGTGGTGCGCGAGGCCGCGGTCGACAGCGCGCCGACGTTCCAGCAGGGGCTGAGCGCGGCGCGCAGATCGCCGATCTCTCCCGCCGAAAGCGGCGGACCGGAGGCGAGGCGGCCCGCCCCGCCGGTGCCGGTCTGCGACGCGGATGCGCTTTCCGATGCGGCGGCTGCCACGGCGGCGGCGATCGCATCTGCATCCGAATTGTCCTCGGCCGCCGCCGCCGATTGCGAGGCGGATTGCGATTGCGGGCGTTGCTGCTGCGCGGCGGGCCGGGCTTCGGCAGCCGCCTCGGGCGCGGGCCGGGCGGGGCGCGACTGCGGGCGGCGCGAAGATGTCATCGCCAGTTGCGGCGCCTGCTCGTCGGTCTCGGTCGCCTCGGTCACCACCTCGGTCGTCGCGGCCTCGGGCGCGGCGGCGGGGCGCTGTTCCTCGACCACCTGCGGCTCGGGCGCGGGCGTCTCTGTCACGGGCGGGGTCGGCGTCTCGGCCACCTCGGGCGTTTCGGGCGGCGTTTCCACCGGAACCGGGGCCACGCGGTTAACCGGACGCGGCTTGGGCCGCTGCGAGGACAGGGGCACCGGCACCGGCTGTTCGACATCGGCAGGCGGGGCAACGGGTTCGGGCACCGGTTCGGGCTGGGCCACGATCTCGACCGGCAGGTCGGGTTCGGCGACATCCGGCTGCGGCACCGGCTCGGGCGCCGGCGCCTCGGCGGCGACCCGGGGCGCGGGTTCGGGTTCCGGCTGCGCGGCGGGTTCGGGCGCGGGATCGGCGGGCCGCTCAGGGCGCGGAGGCGCGGGCCGCGACGAAGCCTGGGCCGCCGGTTCCGCCGAGGGCTGTGCCGCGGGCGCGGCGGCGGCCGAGGCCGCCATCGCATCCAGTTCCGCCCCAGACACCAGCGAGACCTCGGCCACCTCGGGTGGCGGCAGGTCCGTCGGCCCGAAGAAGAAGTCGCCCACCAGCACCCAGATCACCACCACGACATGGCCGATGCCCGAGACCAGGGTGGCCTTGTCCACCCTGCCCGTCAGGCCCGTTGCTCTGTCGATGCCGGCGATCATGGCGGCGGATCAGCCTCCGAACCGGGGGCCGTCGGTTTCGGTGACGAGGCCGATGCTGTTGAAACCGCTGGAGTTCAGCGCACCCATGATCTGCGCGACGCGCGTATAGGGGACCGAGCCGTCCGCGCGCAGGAAGATCTTGTTCGAGGTCCGCTCGGCCGCGATCGCCTTCAGCTTGGGGATCAGCTCGTTCTCCGCCACGGGGCTGGTCATCAGGCTGATCGTGCCGTCGGCCGCGATGGTGATGGTCAGCGGCTCCTCCGGCTCGGAGGGCATGGCCTGTGCGGCGGTGTCGGGCAGTTCGACCGGCACGCCGACGGTCATCATCGGTGCGGCGACCATGAAGATGATCAGCAGCACCAGCATCACATCGACGAAGGGCGTGATGTTGATCTCGCTCATCGCGGCGGACTGGCCGCGCCGGCGTCCCCGCCGGCCGCCGCCGCCACCCGCCGATTTCTGAACCCCGCCCCCCATGGCTCAGGCGTCCAGCTGACGCGAGAGGATGGTCGAGAATTCGTCGGCAAAAGCCTCATAACCGCCGATCAGCTTTTCGGCATCCGCGTTCAGCTTATTGTAGAACACCACCGCCGGGATGGCCGCGACCAGACCGATGGCGGTGGCCAGCAGCGCCTCGGCAATACCGGGAGCGACGGTGGCGAGGTTGGTGTTCTGGCTGATGGCGATTTCCTCGAACGAGTGCTTTACCCCCCAGATCGTGCCGAACAGCCCGACGAAGGGCGAGGTCGAGCCGACCGTGGCGAGGAAGGACATGCCGCCGTTCAGCACCTCGGATTCCCGCGCGATGGCGACATCCATGGCCCGGTCGATCCGCGACTGCGCCCCTGCGATCAACCCGCCGTCCTGGCGATGGCTGCGCCGCCACTCGGTCATGCCGGCGGCAAAGATGCGCTCGGACGCGCCCTCGGGCTGCGGCCCGATCTTTTCGTAAAGCTCGTCGAGCGGCTCGCCCGACCAGAAGGCGCGGTCGAAGACCGCAGCCTCCGCCCGCGCGGTGCGGAACAGCAAGTGCTTGCGGATGATGATGGCCCATGACCAGAAGGACATGGCCATCAAGGCCAGCATCACCAGTTTGACGGTGAAGGTTGCCCGCGCGAACAGCGCCAGCAGCGAGAAGTCAAGCTGCGGCGCGGCTGCCGCCGCGGCCCCGATGATTTCGGTTTCCATTACGCCTGCTCGTTTGACGGGCCATCTGATGCGGCACCTGTTACGCCCGATTCTATC
>JAATGA010000148.1 GCA_015654855.1 Rhodobacterales bacterium | reverse complement strand
TTCCGGGGCGCATCGGCGGCAAGCCGGCGCCGGGTCTTCTCCGGGCCGCCGATGATCACCAGCGGCTTGCCCAGCCGGCGGAAGGCCTCGATTGCGATATCGGGGCGCTTGTAGGGGGCAAGCTCGCCGGCCCATAGATAGAAATCGCCCAGTTCGTCCCGCGGCGCCGGGGCAAAGGCTGCGACATCCACCGGTGGATGCAGCACTTCGGCTTCCCGCCGCCAGTATTTGCGGACCCGCCCGGCGACATGGGTGGAGTTTGCCAGGAAAAGGTCGACCCGCGCCGCCGAGGTCACATCCCACTGCCGCAGGCGCGGCGCGAAAACCGGCATCATCACGCGCGCGCCCAGCCCCGCCCCGTTGCGATAGATATGATACTGGTCCCACAGATAGCGCATGGGCGAGTGGACATAGCACAGATGGAAGGCGTCGGGCGGCGCGATCACGCCCTTCGCCGGTCCCGCCTCGCTGGAAATCACGAGGTCATAACCGCCGAGGTCCAGGCTTTCGAGCGCGCCGGGCATCAGCGGCAGATAGGCCTGGTAGAGTTGGCGCGCGAAGGGCAGCCGTCCAACCCGGCTTTCCACGATCCGGTGCGCGCGAAGTTGCGGGCTGAGTGCCGCGGGGTCGCAGACATGGGTGAAGATGTCGGCACCGGGGAACAGGCGGCAGATCGCCTCCAGCACCTTTTCGCCGCCGCGCATCCCGACCAGCCAGTAGTGGACGATGGCGACCTTCATCGCGCCCCCGCCCCGAGTGCGCGATCGACCGTGGCGCACCACCTGTCCCAGATCGGTCCGGCCTCGAACCGCCGCAGATGCGCCTGGGTCGCGGCAAGCCGGCCGGCTCGCTCGGGCGGGCTGATTCCGGCCAGTTGCCGCATACCCTCGCCGATGGCGTCCTGATCCAGCGGATCGGCGAGGAAAGCCGCCGGCCCTCCGACTTCGGCCAGGACACCGCCCTGCGAGACAAGGGTGCACAGCCCCCGTGCCCCGGCCTCGATGATAGGCATACCGAAGCCTTCGAGCAGGCTCATCAGCACGAAGCCGCCGGCATGGCTGTAAAGCCAGCGCAACTCGGCATCGTCGACATAGCCCGGCATCCGCACCCCGGGGGTGCGCGCGGCCAGATCGAGCGCCGGCCCGGCGCCTGGCTCGTTGCCGCCGACGAGGATGTATTGCCACCCCTCGGCCGCAAGCCCGCTCCGGGCAAAACCCTCTATCGAACGCAACTGGTTCTTGCGGGTGCCGATGTTGCCGGCAGTCAGCAGAAACCGCTCGCCGATCCCGCCGGGCCGCTGCATCCGCCCACCCTGAAGCCCCGGCCGCACCGGAATGTAGATGACGGTAGAAGATGCAAATTCGGTGCCGTAAAGCCGGTGGAACTCGGCCCGCGAACTTTCGCTGACAAAGACCATATGCGGCCGGGCATGGCGGATGCGATCATAGGCGCTTTGGTAGTCGCGCCCGACGCCCGGCGCGAAATAGTTCGGATGGGTGATCGGCCCGACATCGTGGCAAAGCACGATATCCTCGCCGGACATCCGGCATCGGACGACGCTGAGCGGATCGAGATGCAGCATCGGCGGCCGGGTGCCTGGCGGCAACGGCGTCACCGGCGGCGGCAGCCAGCGCAGGCGGACCTTCAGCTCGATCCGGTGCAGCCGTCCGGCGATACGGCGCAGCGGATCGCTGTTCGGCATGGCGGACAGGCGGCCATAGCGGATACGGCCGACGCGCGGCCCCAGCGCGTCGATGATCTCGCGGCCGAGAAACAGCTTGCCCGTCCGGTCGGTCAGCGCCAGCGAGAAATCGACGGAAAGCATCGAACCTATCCCTGCCATGCCCGGTCGGTCGCGGCGGGCCGGGCTGCGCGACCCAGAAGCTCATTCGTCCAGAGGGCGTGCTGCCGGGCGAAGGTGCGCGCGTCGAAACCTGCATCGCGTTGCCTCACCCGCGCATTCCGCGCCCGCTGCAGCGCCGCATCGGGGTCGGCGCGCAGCCCGGCGATGGCCTCGCGCAGCGCCGCCACATCGCCGGGCGGCACATAGAGCAGGCAACTGTCGTCGAAATAGGCTTCCAACCCGCCGGCCCGGCTGGCGATGACGGTCAGGCCGTTCAGCACCCCCTCGAGCGCCACGGTGATCCCCGAGACGTGCAGATTCGGGCGCAGCGGGATCACAAGGGCATCGGCCTCACGGAACCGTTCGGTCAGCGCGTCATTGTGGTGCAGCCGCTCGATCGTCACGTTAGGAATGTCCTTTGCAAGATGGGCGGGGCAACTTCCCGAAACGATCCGCAGCCGCGTGTCGGGCATCCCCGCCACCGCCTGGATCAGCGTCGGCCAGTCGCGATGCTGGTCCGAACCGAGTGCCAGAAGGTTCAGGCCCGCGTTCCGGCAAGACGCGCGCGGGGCGGAAGCCTCATCGTCGCGGATGCCGAAGAACACCATCTCGCAGCGCAGGCCGGGAAAGACCTCGCTGGCGCGGGCGTGGTTCAGCGGCGACAGGAAGCTCAGGATATCGGCGCGCGACAGCAGCCTGCGCCAGAACCATTTGCGGATCGGACCGAACCCGTCCCAGTCGTCCATCAGCCAGACCGACTGGAGGATCAGCTTGGGCCGCCGGCGCCGGGGGAACAGGGCGCAAAGCATGGAGGCGGCAAGGCTCTGGTTCTCCAGATGCGTCCAGACGGCATCGGCCTCGAAGAACGCCCTGCGGTTTCGCCAGGCATGGATCAGGTCGAACCCCAGTATTGCCCGCCAGCCGAGCCGCCAGAGCCGACCACCTCCCCCTTCGGCGGCATCCCGGCCGTAGAGAACGCGCACGCCCTCCGCCTGCGCGTGGAAATAGCCGTAGGGATAGGGCTCGTTCAGCCCGATCAGTTCGCCCTTCCGCCAGCGGTCGTTCCATCTGTCGGCGTCCAGGCCATA
>JAATGA010000434.1 GCA_015654855.1 Rhodobacterales bacterium | reverse complement strand
CTGGATCGAGGTGGCCGAGGACACCGACACGACATGGCCGGCGAACTTGCCGTTATAGGCGCGGTGCATGTGGCCGCAGATCAGCGCCTCGATCTGCTTGCGGCCTGCGATGACGCCTGCCAGGCGGTCCAGCCAGGGTGCGTTCTCGGGCTCGTCCATCCAGACGATGCCGCTGGGCACCGGCGGATGATGCAGCGCCAGCACCGTGGGGGTGTCGGGCATCTCGTCCAGGGTGCGGGCCAGCCAGGCGGCGCGCTTTTCGCAGAAGCCGCCATTGTTCTCGCCTTCCAGTGTGTCGATCATCACCAGCCGAAGGTCGCCGATCATCACGGCATACTGGATGAAACCGTTGTCATCGACCGGGGCGCCGGGAAAAGCCTCGCGGAACGCGGGGCGGGTGTCATGGTTGCCGACCCCGAAATGGATCGGAATCGAGACCCCGGCCAGGATATCCTTCAGGGCGGCATATTCATCCGGCTGGCCCAGATCGACCAGGTCGCCGGTGATCACGATGGCGGCGGGGGGCGGCTTCAGGGAACTGATGTCGCGCAGCGCGGTGCGCAGGCGTGCTTCATTTCTCTTCTGGTCCAACGGGTTATTCCCGTTGGTGATGTGCAGGTCGGTAATCTGCGCAATGGTGAGCAAGCGCGTCTGTCTCCATCCCCCACCCGCCGGACTCTGCAGCTCAGGCCGGGCATTGAATATTACGCGCAATCACTGTGTCCGGATCAGGGCGTTTTTGGCCAATTGTTCCTGGCGGCCGGTCGCCGGGGTCCCCGGATTGTGGAACCCATGGCATTCCGCGCAGTCCGCACCCGCCGCCGCCGACGTCTGGGGCCGGGTTTTGCCGTGGCAGGCGGCGCATTCCGCGATTTTCGGCAACATCACATCCTCGGATTTGGCCGAGGTCTCGACCTTGTGACATGTCCGGCAGGTCGAGGCGCCCAGCGCATCCTGGCGATGTTGGGAAATGTTATGGTTGAATTCGCCCCAGGGCAGGTAGCGGGTGGTCAGATGCACCGGGGCGATGCCGTAATCCAGGGTCCCGGCCGGAGGGGTCACGGTATGGCAGGTGGTGCAGGTGCCGCCCGGCTGGAAGGCGGCCCGCGCCGCCGCCGCCACCGGATCGACCGCCGGGCCGGGGCGGAATTCCGCGCCGCGCAGGCCGGGCCGGCCCAGGAAGGTGGCGGGCGAATTGCTCCATTCCGGTCGGCCGCCGGCATAAAAGGCTTTCAGCGCCGCCATCACTTCTTTCGGTTTGCCGTGAGGCAGCCGCTGCTCGACTCCGTTCTTGTGGTCGAACACCAGCGAATGACAGGCCTCGCAGTCGCGCGGCATGTCGATGGCCGCGAAACCGCCATCGGGCGCGGCGCGGTGGCAGTCGGCGCAGTCCAGCGGCGCGCCATAGCCGCGTGTCTTGCCCAGATCGCGCGCCATGCGCGCGACAAGTCCGCCGGTTTTGAGATGCACGTCATGGCCGAAGATCAGGCCGGTCTTCTGCATCGGCATGGCCGACAGCGCGATGCGCTGCGAGACCGGCTTGTCGCCGTTGAAGCCGGTGGTGATGACCGGGCTGAAATCGGGATGATGGCCCCAGTCGGGGGCGTCGGCGATCTTGGTGTCGGGCAGACGGCTCTTGAGGTCGGTGTGGCAGTCCTTGCAGTCGTTGCGCTTGATCTCGTCCGGCGTTACCGGCTTGGGCGCATTTGCGGCTTCCACCTGGCCGTTGCCGACATGCTCGGTATGGCAACTGGCGCAGCGGTTGTTGGGATGAGAAAAGGTCTCGGCCACCCAGCCGTTGATCCGGCGCACAAAATCGGGATCGGGCGGGCGGGCGGCCATCAGCCGGTCGCGCGGCGCATGATCGGGGGCGGGATCGGGCGGAAAAGGGCTGCCCCGGCCGCGCAGGTCCGACGCCAGATGAGCGGCGGCGTCCTTGTCCAACCCGGCCTTGTGGCATGACAGACAGGCATCGTCGCGCACCGAGACGAAGGCGTGCTG
>JAATGA010000183.1 GCA_015654855.1 Rhodobacterales bacterium | reverse complement strand
CCGTCACACGCAAAGCCGCTTACACATAAACCGGGCTAACTCGCCGATAAGCGGGTAAGTTAAAGGGTTCAAAGGGCCTCCGGCCTTTTGCGGGTCCAGGGCAGAGCCCTGGCCTTTCTTTCAGGTGTAAACAACAAAGATCCAAAGTAACGAGCGACGTGTGCGCAGTGATATCCAGTCAAAAACTGCACGAAATTTGCGCATATTGCTTCCATTATGGGCACGATTAAGGAAATTGTATTGAAGGTGATCCGCGTTGTATGTCTCTGCATCGTCGCCAGGCGAAGCAGAGGGGACTAGGCTGATGCTGTTCCGATCCATGACGCTACTTTTCTGCCTGCTGGCGCTGGCCGCCCACCCGGCGCAAGCGGCGGACGATATCGTCATCGGCGCCGTCTATCCGCTGACCGGGCCGAACCCGCAGGTGGGTCAGAACGCCCGCTTCGCGCTGGAGACCGAGGCCGCGATCATCAACGGCCATGAGAACATCCCGATGCTGCTGGGCGCCGGTGGCGGCCTGCCGAACCTTGGCGGGGCGCATGTGCGCATCCTGTTCGCCGACAGCCAGGGCAGTCCGCAGGTCGCCCGCGCCGCCGCGCAGCGCCTGATCACTCAGGATCATGTCGTCGCGATCATCGGCAGCTACACCAGCGCCACCGCCGTGACGATCAGCCAGGTGACCGAGCGGTATCAGATTCCCTACATCGCGGCCGACAATTCCGCCCCGAGCCTAAGCGAGCAGGGGCTGCAATGGTTCTTCCGCACCACCGCGACCGACACGATGTTCACTGCCACGATGTTCGATTTCTTCAAGGCGATCGGCGAGAAGACCGGCCATAAGGTGCAGCGCGTCGGTCTGATTTATGAGGATTCGGTGTTTGGCGAGAACAGCAGCGACGCGCAGAAGGCGCTCGCCCAGCGGGACGGCATCCAGGTGACCGCCGACATCCGCTACCGCGGCAACAGCCCCTCGCTGTCGACGGAGGTGCAGACGCTGAAGGGCGCAGCGCCCGACGTGGTGATGCCGTCCTCCTACACCAATGACGCCATCCTGCTGATGCGGGCGATGCATGAGGTCGGCTACACGCCGCCGGCGATCATGACGCAGTCCGCCGGGTTCGCGGAAAAGGACTTCTTCGACGCCGTGGGTCCGCTGGCCGAGGGAATCCTCAGCCGTTCCTCCTTCGCGCTCGATGAGGCTAAATCCCGCCCGGCGATCCCAGCGGCGAACGCGCTGTTCAAGGCCCGGGCGAACCGGGACCTGGACGACAACACCGCGCGCGAGATGCTGGCGCTGCAGGTGCTGGCCGATGCGATCAACCGCGCCCACAGCACTGACCCGGCGGCGTTGCAGGCGGCGCTGCGGGCGACGGACATTCCCGGCGACCAGACGCTGATGCCCTGGACCGGGGTCAAGTTCGATGCAAAGGGCCAGAATACCGAGGCGACGCCGGTGATCCAGCAGGTGCAGGGCGGCGCGTACCGCACGATCTATCCGTTCGCGATGGCCACCGCGCAGCCAATATGGGGCGTGCATTGACGAAGGACGGCGGCGCGCGATGACCGCCGCCCTGGTGCTGCAGGTGGCCATCGGCGGCCTGCTGATGGGGCTGGTCTATGCCTCGGTGGCCGCCGGGCTGTCGCTGATCTTCGGCCTGATGGACGTGGTGAATTTCGCGCATGGCGAATTGCTGATGCTCGCCATGTATGCCGCGTTCGTGATCCACAGCCAGCTCGGCCTCGATCCGCTGATCCAACTTCCGCTGGTGGCGCTGCTGTTGTTCGGCGTTGGCGTTGGGATCTATCGCGGCTTGATCGCCCGCGCGCTGAGCGTGCGGTTCAACCAAGGCATGGTGCAGATCTTCGTCACGTTCGGCCTCGATCTTCCTGCGGGGCGCGGCGCAGTTCGTCTTCGGGACGGACTTTCACAGCATCGACCAAAGCTGGCTCGCGAACCGCACGCTGCAATTGGGCGAAATCTTTATCCCGCTGCCGCAACTGGCCGCCGGGCTGGTCTGCCTGCTGGCCTTCGCCGCCCTGCTGGCAATCTCTCGCACCGAGTTCGGCCGCGCGCTGGAGGCGACGCGCGAGGACCGCGAGGCGGTGGCGCTGATCGG
>JAATGA010000062.1 GCA_015654855.1 Rhodobacterales bacterium | reverse complement strand
TGCTGGTCAAGGTCAACCAGATCGGCACCCTGACCGAGACCTTGCAGGCGGTCGAGATGGCGCATCGCGCGCGGTATACCAACGTCATGTCGCACCGCTCGGGCGAGACCGAGGATGCAACCATCGCCGACCTGGCCGTCGCCACCAACTGCGGACAGATCAAGACCGGCTCGCTGGCCCGCTCGGACCGGCTGGCGAAATACAACCAGTTGATCCGTATCGAGGAACTGCTGGGCGAAACGGCGGAATACGCCGGCCGCTCGATCCTGAAAGGCTGAGGACCGCGAAAGCGGCGGAAAGAAAGGGGCCGCCCGCGCGGCCCCTTTTCGCTTTGGCAAGCCCGCTCAGCGGCTGATGGCGCAAAGGCAGGGGGGG
Source organism: Rhodobacterales bacterium (assembly GCA_015654855.1). Lineage (GTDB taxonomy): Bacteria > Pseudomonadota > Alphaproteobacteria > Rhodobacterales > Rhodobacteraceae > JAATGA01. The sequence continues at coordinate 5,917 of JAATGA010000062.1, read as the reverse complement.
CGCCTTCCCCGGGATATTTGGACGAAAAGGATGGCGGCAAACAGGAGGACGCCACCTCTTCTTTCCTGGTTCCATCCCCTTTGCCCAAATATCCCGGGGGTGAGGGCCGACAGGCCCGAGGGGGCAGCGCCCCCTACTGCTTCTCTTCGACCTGCGGGATGTCGACGGGAAGCTCCGCGCCGAGCAGATCGGCCCCCGGCAGGCCCGTGACCTCGGCCCCGTCCTGCATCCGCGTCTCGGGCGCGGCCTCGACCGCCGCGCCCCCGGCGCCCGCGTCGGAGCAGACATAGACCGCCCCGCCGACCGCAACCGCCGTGACCGCCGCCCCGGCCAGCACGGCGGGAGAGGATACCCCGGCAAGCGCAGATACCCCCCATCCGGCCAGTTGGTCGCCCACGGTCCGGCCCGGCCCCTGCATCACCGCCGCCCCCGAGGGATGCTGCGGCCAGGCAAGCCCGGCCTGGGCCACGCCAAGGGTTCTGCCCGCGATCTCACCCGCCGCGCGTTTCGAGCCGTTCACCCGCTGGCAAAAGCTTTTCGACGGCGCCTTGCAGGCGAGCCAGGCATCCCGCGCCCCCTCGGCATAGCCGATATAGGTCTTTCGCTTGCCGTCCCATTGCAGGCAGAAGGGCGCGCGCCCGGCATCGTCCAGTTCCGGGGTCATAGCCCGCAAGGTGACGAGCCCCGGACAGGTGATCTCGCCCCAGTCGCCGAAGTTGCGCTCGCGCCAGGACAGGCTGTCCTTCAAGGCCGCGACGGCCGGATCATAGACGAAATCCAGCGGCTCGCCCCGGATCGAGGTCTTGCAACCGGCAAGCTCGCCCGCCTGCCCCGCCGCACCGCAGCCGGCGAAGACCGCCGCCAGAAACCACACCCGAACCCGCATCCCGCACCTCTGCCCCGCCCGCCCCGTTTCGGGGTTCGTTGGCGCGACTATAGCAGACCCCGCCACGCCGACACAGGGGGGCCCCTCTTCACGTCCATGTCAGGGCGGGCACAGGGCCGGTCGCGGCCCGAGGCGTCACGCATCGGCGCGCCTTCGGATTTCGGCCCCGGCGCGCGCGCGGCGTTACTTCAGTTCGACCTCGACGAAGCTCATCGCCGGACCGTCGCAGACGACGTTGTGCTCGACGCCCTCGTCGCGGCGATAGACGGTGCCGGCGGGAATCGGCGCGTGACGGCTGGTGCCGTCGGGGAACTCGACCAGCATCGGGCAATCGGTCAGGGCGGTGATGACGTAATCGTGGCCATGGCGGTGCCAGCCTGTCTCGGCTCCTTCGGTGAAATCGAACCGGGTGACGCGCACGCGGGCATCGTCGATCAGAGTGGTGGCGGTACAGGCAGGACGCATCGGAGATGCCTTTCGGTCGGGGGCTGAGAGTTTACGGCCCAATCGGGCGGGCGCGACTGAGCCGCGGCCGGAACGCGGGTTCCCTTCCCGACCGGCGGACGGCGTGCCGCGGCAGGGCGGGATATGGAAAGGGGCGAGGGTCTCCCCCCGCCCCGATGCCCTGTGTCAGTCGATGCTTTCCAGCACATCCTTCAGCGTGCCGATCAACTGGTCGATCTGCGCCTTCGAGATGATCAGCGGCGGCGACATGGCGATGATGTCGCCGGTCGTGCGCACCATAATGCCTTTCTCGAACCCTTTCAGGAAGGCCGCGAAGGCGCGTTTCGTGGGCGCGCCCGGGATCGGCTCCAGCTCGACCGCGCCGATCAGGCCGGTGTTGCGGATGTCGATCACGTTCTTCACGCCTTTCAGGCTGTGCAGCGCGTCCTGCCAGTAAGGGGCCATCTCGGCGGCCCGCTCGAACAGAGCCTCTTCCTTGTAGGTTTCCAGCGTCGCGATCCCGGCGGCGGCGGCGATCGGGCTGCCGGAATAGGTGTAGCCGTGGAAGAGTTCGATCATGCCTTCCGGCGCATTCATATAGGCGTCGTAGATCTCGCCCGTGGTGATGACCGCACCCATCGGGATGACGCCGTTGGTCAGGCCCTTGGCGGTGGTCATCAGATCCGGGGTGACGCCGTAGTGCTGTGCGCCGAAGGCGGCCCCCAGACGGCCATAGCCGGTGATCACTTCATCGAAAATCAAAAGAATGCCGTGCTTCTTCGTGATTTCGCGCAGTTTTTGCAGATAGCCCTTGGGCGGCAGGATGACGCCGGCGGACCCAGACATCGGCTCGACGATCACGGCGGCGATGGTTTCCGCGCCATGCAGGGCGATGATCCGTTCCAACTCGTCCGCCAGGTAAGCGCCGTGTTCCGGCTGGCCTTTGGTGTAGCGGTTTTCCTCGGGCAGATAGGTGTGGCGCATATGGTCCACGCCGTTCAGCAGCGGGCCGAAGGTCTTGCGGTTCGACGCGATGCCGCCGACCGACATGCCGCCGAAGTTCACCCCGTGATAGCCTTTCTCGCGCCCGATCAGCCGGTAACGCCCGGTGTCGCCTTTGGCCTTGTGGTAGCCGATGGCGAGCTTCAGCGCCGTCTCGACCGATTCCGAACCGGAGTTGGTGTAGAAGACATGCTTCATCCCCTCGGGCGCGATGTCGATGATGCGATTCGCCAGTTCGAACGCCAGCGGGTGGCCCATCTGGAAGGCCGGCGCATAATCGAGTTCGGCGACCTGCTTCTGCACCGCCTCGGTGATCTTCGGCCGGCAATGCCCGGCGTTGCAGCACCACAGCCCCGCGCAACCGTCCAGGATCTCGCGCCCGTCCGCGCTGTAGTAATACATGTCCTTCGAGCCGACGAGCATCCGCGGCGCCGCCTTGAACTGGCGGTTGGCGGTGAAGGGCATCCAGAATGCGTCGAGGTCGTTCGGAGCGGGCTTGCGGTCCAGCGCCATGAGGTGTCTCCCGGTTGTGAGGGCCGCCCTTGCGGGGTGCGGGCGGTCGAATTTGATCAAACGTGCGAAGGCTATCACCGCGGCGTCGGCAGTCAATGGCATGGCCGCCATGACCGGTTTGCATCCTGCGCCGATTGCGTCCAGAAATCACCTGCGATTGCGGCGCGGGCCAGCCCGTCCGCGACCTGGCAAAAGCGGGACCGGACGGCAATGACAAGACCGCGCACGCGGATACAGGCGAAGAACCGCGAGACCATCCTCGACGCGGCGCTCGAGGTGTTTTCGGCCGAGGGGTTCCGGGGCGCGACGCTCGACCGGATCGCGGCCGAGGCGGGGCTGTCGAAGCCGAACCTGCTGTATTATTTCCCCTCGAAGGAGGCGATCCATACCGAACTCCTGTCCCGGCTGCTGGACATCTGGCTGGATCCTTTGCGGGCAATGGACCCCGAGGGAGAGCCGATCGCCGAGATCATGGCCTATGTCCGCCGCAAGCTGGAGTTCTCGCGCGACATGCCGCGCGAAAGCCGGCTGTTCGCGGGCGAGATCCTGCAAGGCGCGCCCCGGATGCGCGAGGCCCTGGAAGGCCCGCTGAGCGATCTGGTCGCCGAAAAGGCCGCCGTCCTGCGCGGCTGGATGGATCGCGGCCTGATCGCGCGCCTGCCGCCCGAGCATCTGATCTTTTCGATCTGGGCGCTGACCCAGCATTACGCCGATTTCGACATCCAGGTGCGCGCGGTGCTGGGTCCCGACCGCGACCCGCTGGCCGAGGCCGGGGGATTCCTGGAAATCGCCTTCGCCCGGCTGCTGCGGCCCTGAGCCGGGGTGCGCAGCCGCCTGCCGCGTTGCGCATATCGACCCTTGGGGGCGCGATCCGCGCGCCCCGGACCGGCGAAATCACGACATTGTGAACCCCGTGAGTCAAAGCTGCCGATGCAGCAGGCACTCCCTTTTCCGGCCGGGCGGACCGCCCCGCATCGGGTGCGGCTATGCGGGCCGGGTCCACTGGCCGAAAACCGGGACGGAACCTTTCAGGGGCAGGTCCGGCCGGCCTCGGGGCAGGACGGCCGCGACCGTTGCGCAGCCCTGCCCTTCGATCCCGGTCAGGTCTGCCGCCCCGACCGCCAGGCGAAAAGCATCCGGCCCGGCGAGGGTGTCACCGGGCCGGAGTTCCGCCGTCGTCAGACCACTTCGGCGCTCAGTTCAAGGCCTTGTCGGTCACCGCATGGGTCCAAGCCCCTTCCGGCGTCTTGGTGATCACCGCGTCGGACCCGCCCGACATCAGCGCCGCGACCGTCTGGGTGTAGTCCGCCTCGTCCAGCGCGCCGTTCGACCCGGCGGTCAGCTTCGCCACCTCGCCCATCATGCGTTTCTGATGCGCCTCGGTCTGCGCGCCGGTATCGTCGTTTTCCAGCACGATGTCGGCGGCCTCGTCGGGGTTTTCCTCGGCGTATTTCCAGCCCTTCATCGAGGCGCGGACGAATTTGACCATCGACTCCTCGAAGGCCGGATCCTTCAGCTTGTCTTCCAGCACATAAAGGCCGTCCTCCAGCGTCGCCACGCCCTCGGTGGTATAGCTGAAGTTCACCAGTTGCTCGGGCGTGATGCCGGCGTCGATGACCTGCCAGTATTCGTTGTAGGTCATGGTCGAGATGCAGGCCGCCTGCTTCTGCAACAGCGGATCGACGTTGAAGCCCTGCTTCAGCACCGTCACGCCGTCGGGCGAACCATCGGTCTTATACCCCAGCTTGCCCATCCAGTTCAGGAACGGGTATTCGTTGCCGCCGAACCAGACGCCGAGCGTCTTGCCCTTGAAATCCGCCGGAGCCGCGACGCCGGATTCCTTCAGGCAGGTCAGTTGCATCCCCGAGGATTTGAACGGCTGCGCGATGTTGACCAGCGGCAGACCCTTCTCGCGCGCGGCCAGAGCCGAGGGCATCCAGTCGACGACGACATCGGCCTTGCCACTGGAAATCACCTGGGTCGGCGCAACGTCGGGCCCGCCGGGAAGGATGGTGACGTTCAGCCCCTCTTCCTCGTAAAATCCTTTGTCCTTGGCGACGTAGTAGCCGGCGAACTGGGCCTGGGTCACCCATTTCAGTTGCAGCGTCACATCCTCGGCCGAGGCTGCCGTGGCCGCAGCACCCGCCAGCAGCCCGGCAAGGACGGATCCCGTCATCAGCTTTTTCATCGTCTTCCTCTCCTGTTGCGGGGCCATGTTCCCGGCCCCTTCCTGTTTTAACGTCTTTGCGAATGGTGCCAGAACGTCACCCGCCGTTCGATCAGCGCGATCAGACCATAGAAGGCCGAGCCGGCAAGCGCCGCAACCACGATCTCGGCCCAGATCATGTCCAGCGACAGCTGCCCGATCGAGGCGCTGATCCGAAAGCCCATGCCAAGGATCGGGCTGCCGAAAAACTCGGCGACGATCGCCCCGATCAGGGCCAGCGTCGAGGCGATCTTCAGCCCGTTGAAGATGAAGGGCATCGCCGCCGGCAGGCGCAGCCAGACCAGCGATTGCCAATATCCCGCGCTCCATGTCCGCATCAGATCGCGGCTCAGCCGGTCGGTGGATTTCAGCCCGGCGACGGTGTTCACCAGCACGGGGAAGAACACCATGATCACCACGACCGCCGCCTTCGACTGCCAGTCGAAGCCGAACCACATCACCATGATCGGCGCGGTGCCGACGATGGGCAGGGCCGCGAGGAAATTGCCCACCGGCAAAAGCCCGCGTTCCAGAAAGGGCGACCGGTCGATGGCGATGGCGGTCGCCACCGCCGCGCCGCAGCCGATGACAAAGCCGCTGAGCGCGCCCTTCACCCCGGTCTGCCACAGATCGGCCAGCAGCACCCGCCAGTCGCCCGCCATCCGCGCCACCACGGCCGAGGGCGGCGGCAGGATCACCGAAGGCACGCCCCAGATGCGCACGATCAGTTCCCACAGCGCCACGATGGTCAGGCCGAAGATCACCGGCACCAGCCGGCGCAGCCCGGGACGGGCCTGCCGCGCCAGCCACAGGTTCAGCGCCCAGGGCGGCAGCCAGACCGCCGTCACCGCCGCGAGCCGCGCATC
>JAATGA010000395.1 GCA_015654855.1 Rhodobacterales bacterium | reverse complement strand
GACAAGCGTCGTTCGGGGATGATGATACAGCTCGCCGGGCGTGCCGATCTGGACAGGCTTTCCATCCTTCAAAAGTGCGATCCGATCGGCGATGCTCAGGGCCTCTTTCTGATCGTGGGTTACATAAATCGTCGTGGAGCCTCCGGCTTTACAGATCCGGCGAATCTCCCCGCGCATCTCCAGCCGCAGCTTTGCGTCGAGATTGCTCAGCGGCTCATCCAGAAGCAGGCAATCCGGCCGGACCGCCAGCGCCCGCGCGAGTTCCACCCGCTGCTGCTGCCCGCCCGAAAGCTGACCCGGATATTTCAGCGCCTGATCCGGGATCTTGACCTTGGTCAGGAAGTGCATCGCCGTCTCTTCCGCCTCTTTCTTCGGGATCTTGCGAACCCAGATCGGGGCGAGCGTGCAATTCTCCAGAATGGTCAGATGCGGGAACAGGTTGAAGTGCTGGAACACCATCCCGACCTCGGACCGCACCTTGTCGATATTCTTCAGGTCGGATGTCAGTTCGGTGCCGTCCACCACGATCTTGCCGGACTGATGTTCCTCCAGCCGGTTGATGCAGCGGATCAGGGTGGATTTCCCCGAACCCGAAGGGCCTGCGATGACGATCCGCTCGCCCCGCATCACGGTCAGGTCCACGTCGCGCAGGACGTGGAACTGCCCATACCACTTGTTCATGTTGGTGATCTGGACCGCGACCTCGTCCGAGACCTTGAGTTCAGGCTTTTTGGCGGTTTGTTCCATGGACGAACCCTCAGCGATGGTCGGTTTTCAGCCGGCGTTCCAGGGACATGGAATAGCGCGACATGCCGAAGCAGATGATGAAGAAAAGGAAGCCGACGAAGATGTAGGGTTCCCAGTAGATACCCTTCCAGTTCATGTCGGCGCGCACGATGGTGGTGATGCCTTTCAACGGGTCGAGCAGACCGACGAAGGAAACCAGCGTCGTATCCTTGAACATGCCGATGAAGGTCGAGACGATCCCCGGGATCGCGATCTTCAGCGCCTGCGGCATGATGATCAGCCGCTGCGCCTTCCAGTAATCGAGGCCGAGCGCGTCGGCCGCCTCATACTGGCCGCGCGGAAGCGCGGCGAGACCGCCCCGGATCACCTCGGCCAGATAGGCCGCGGCAAAGAGCGTGACCATGATGATCACCCGCAGGATCGCGTCGAAATTCGTGCCCGGCGGCAGAAAGTATTTGAGCAGCAGCGAGGCCGTGAACAGCAGCGTGATCAGTGGCACGCCCCGGATGAATTCGATGAACCCGACCGAGAGCGTCTTGATCAGGAACATGTCCGACCGCCGGCCAAGCGCCAGCAGGATGCCGAGCGGCAGCGAGAACGAGATCGCGGTGATGCCGATGGTGATCGCCAGCAGGAAACCGCCGAACCGGTCGCTGTCGACGAACCGGATGTCCAGCGGGATGGTCGACTGCAATCCGTTCTCCAGCGGACCTTGGAGGAATATCCACCACAGGCAGGCCGCGACGAAGCCGACGGCGGTCGCCACGACCACGCCAAGGCGTCCCGACAGCAGGCGATAGACAACCGCCAGCACGCCGAAGCCGGCCATGGCCACGACCGGCCGCCAGATCGAACCGCCCCAAAGCAGCCAGTAGCCGAGGAAGGGATAGATCAGCGTCAGCAGATACAGCTTGCCCGGCCGATACATCTGCACGGCGAAGAGCGCCGCGACAACGACCGCAACCAGCAGGACCGCGCCCCAGCCCGGCGTCAGCGGGATCACCGTCAGCGCGAGAAAGGCCGCGATGCCGCCGATCATGATCAGCCCCTGCTTGCGCTGGCCGATGAACAGCACCGGAACCAGCGAGACCAGCATCAGGCCGAAGGCCAGGATCGCACGCCAGTAAAGCTCGGGCGGATAGAAGCCGAAGAGCCACTGGTGCCAGCGCGCCCGGATCACCGCCCAGCAGGCACCGGTCGCCCCTTCGCCCGCCGAGGCGGCGATGATCTGCCGGCACTCGGTCAGCGAGTTGGCCCTCCAGACCCCGTTCAGCAGCCAGGGCAGCGAGGATTTCAGCACGAAGAAGATCACCGCGGCACCGAACAGCGTCAGCGCCACGTTGGCCGGCGATGAGAACAGGTTCTCGCGCAGCCACCTGGCCATACCCTGCTGCGCCGCAGGCGGCGGCTCGGGCGGCAGGATGTCTTTGCGCACGAAGGGGGCGGAGGGGGAACGCGGATGGGCCATATCAACGCTCCTTCAGGCGCACGGCGCGGTTGAAGAGGTTCATCACCGACGAGATGATCAGGCTGATGATCAGATACAGCGCCATCATCAGCAGCATACATTCCAGCTCTTTGCCGGTCTGGTTCATGGTGATGCCCCCCAGCGTGCCGCGCAGGTCCATATAGGACACGGCGATGGCCAGCGAGGTGTTCTTCGTCAGGTTCAGATACTGACTGATCAGCGGCGGGATGATCACCCGCAGCGCCTGCGGCAGCACGATCAGCCGCATGGTCCGCCCCGGCCGGACGCCGAGCGCAAACGCCGCCTCGGACTGGCCGCGTGCGATGGCCATGATGCCGGGTCGCACGATCTCGGCGATGAAGGCCCCGGTGTAAAGCGACAGCGCCAGCGTCAGTGCGGTGAACGGGTGTCCGACCAGGATCCCGCCCTGAAAGTTGAAGCGGGTCATCGTCGGCAGTTCCCAGTGCAGGCCAAGCGCCAGGAGCAGGGCCGAGACGGGAACGG
>JAATGA010000411.1 GCA_015654855.1 Rhodobacterales bacterium | reverse complement strand
TCGGGGTAGGGTTCGGCGCGGGTGATCACGCCGACTCGGATATCGACCTTGGTGAAATCGTCATAGGTGATCTGGTCGGACAAGCTCATTTCCCCAGTTCGCGCCCACGGTCGGCGGCAGCCTTCACAGCCTTTGCCATCAGCGGCGGGAAGCCCGTCGCCTCATCCATCAGCACCTTCAGCGCCTCGGCCGTCGTGCCGCCGGGGGAGGTCACGTTGATCCGCATCTGCGCCGCCGTGTCCGGCGATTGCCGGGCGAGTTCGCCCGAGCCGATGACCGTGGTCCGTGCCAGCTGCATCGCCATATCGGCAGGCAGGCCAAGCGCCTCACCGGCCGCAGCCATGGCCTCGATCAGGTGGAAGACATAGGCCGGCCCGCCGCCCGACAGGGCCGTCACCGCGTCGATCTGGCCCTCTTCGGACAGACGCACCACCTGGCCCACGGCGGACAGCAGCGCCTCGGCGAGGTCAAGATCGGCGGGTGTCGCATTGCCGTTGCCGATCATCGCGGTGATGCCGCGCGCGACGGCGGCGGGGGTGTTCGGCATGGCGCGAACGATATGGGCCGAGGCACCGAAGGCCACCTCGAAAGCCGCGATCCGCGTGCCGGCGGCGATCGACAGAAACAGCGTGTCGCCCCCCGACAGCGCCTGCAACTGTGGCAGGGCCGCGCCCATCATCTGCGGCTTGACGGCGATCAGCACCACGGCGGGCCTGGCGGGCAGCGCCTCGTTCAGATGCACGCCCTGCGCGATCAGCCAGTCGGAAGGACGCGGCTCGATCACCCAGACCGAGCCCGGCGGCACGCCTTGCGTGAGCCAGCCCTGCAACAGGGCCGAACCCATCTTTCCGCAACCAAGAAGAACCAGCCCGTCCCGGGCGACGTTGTCGAGCATGTCGCGACCCCCTTCATTCGGGGGCGGAGGTTAGGCGCGCCCGTAGGCCTCTGCAATGGCAACCTGCATCGCCTGTTCCGGCGTGCGATCGCCCCAGCAGGCAAGCTGGAAGGCCGGGTAGAACCGCTCGGCCGCCATAACCGCGCCGGAGATCAGCTGGTCCACCTGCTCGGACCCGGCGATCTGCCCGCCCGCCAGCACCAGGCCATAGCGCCAGACCATCAGCTTTTGCTCGGCCCAGAAGGTGAAGGCCCCGGTCCAGACCATGTCGTTGCAGCGGTTCAGCACGTCATATAGCGCGCCCATCCGTTCCGCGGGCGGTTCCATCTCGAAGGTGCAGATCAGCCGCAGCACCTCGTCCTGGTCGGACCAGGCCAGCGTCAGCGAATAGGTGCGCCACTGCCCCTCGACCGCCATGGCGATCTGATCTTCGGTCACACGATCAAAGTCCCACTCGTGATGGGCGGCCAGATCCTCGACGATGTTGATCGGGTGCAACTCGTCATGGACGAGGAAATCTTCCGAAAGTGCCATTCCTGCCTCATACCGCTGCGGCGACTTCTCGTGCCCGACCCCAGGTTGTTGCGGGATCGCCAAGGGGAAGTGGTGCCTCACGAACCCCTAACCAGATGTTGAAGCAGGCTGAATCCCCTGTAAAGCACTATCTTGGGGATAAATACTGCAATGCCACAAAGATTTGGGGAAATGCCATGCAAGGTGCGGGTCAGGAGCACCCGCTTCGCAGGATATGGTGGCGCAAGGCCCAGATCGCGGGGCCCACGGCCAGCAAGATCGCCAGTCCGACAGCCGCCACATGCTCGAACCGCTCCAGCCGGCCCAGCAGGGTTTCGGCCGCCGCGCCGGCAAGATAGCCGAACGATGTCCAGACGAGGCCCCAGACCACCGCAGAGGCTCCGTTCAATAGCGCGAACCGTCCCGGCGTCACGCCGGCCAGCGCGATGGCGACCGGGCCGACCGTGCGCATCCCCGGAACGAAACGAAAGCCGAGCGTGAACCAGGTCGGCCGCGCGGCCACCGCGCCCACCGCGATCCTGCCGCCCCGGCTATCGGCCAGGCGCCGGACCAGCGGGCGGTTCCTGTTGCTGTGCGTCAGTCGGAACAGCGCCTGGTCGCCGATGAACGCGCCCGCCATGGCGCAAAGCGCCACACCCGCAGCCGGCAGCAACCCCTGATGGGCGGCAAAGCCGGAAAAGGTGACGACCGTTTCCCCCTCGAACACCGCGCCGATCAGAACGACGATCAGCCCGTAATGGGCGATCAGCGCCGCGAGCCAGTGCAAGGCTTACTCGGCTTTTGGTTTCTTCGCGGTTTTCGGCGCGACGGGCGCGGTGCCGGCCTCAAGCGCGGCCAGGCGCGCGGACAGCGCCTCGTTTTCCTCGCGCGCTTTCTGCGCCATGGCGCGGACGGCATCGAACTCTTCACGGGTGACGAAATCGCGGTCGGCGAGCCAGCGGTCGACAAAGCCTTTCACGGCCGTTTCCGCCTCGGACCGGGCACCTTGGGCCACGCCCATGGCGTTGGTCATCAGTTGCGACATGTCATCGAAGAACTTGTTGCGCGTCTGCATGGTGTCCGCCTTTCCTTGTCCCCCATATATGGCGCATCCGTGGCCCCAGGCAAGAACCGCCGTGGCGGGCGGCGGCGCGGTTGACTTCGCCCGCGCCCCGCCGGACAACCGCCCCATCCGCGTCGAGGAGCCCCGATGATCCCCTTTCCGAACATCTCGCCCGAGATCTTTTCGATCCCCGTCGGCTCCATGACCTTCTCGCTGCGCTGGTATGCACTGGCCTATATCGCCGGGCTGCTGATCGGCTGGGCGCTGATCCGCAGGGCGATCGAGGCGCCGCGGCTGTGGACGCCCGGCACGGCACCGTTGAACCGCGAGCAGCTGGAGCGCCTCGTCACCTGGGTCATCATCGGGGTGATCCTTGGCGGCCGTCTGGGTTTCGTGCTGTTCTATCAGCCGGAATACTACCTGGCCCATCCGGTCGAGGTCCTGAAGGTGTGGGAGGGCGGCATGTCCTTCCACGGCGGTTTCCTCGGCGTGATCGTCGCCGGCATCGCCTTTTGCCGGCGCGAGGGCATCCCGATGCTGCCCATGGCCGATCTGATGGCGCTTGCGACGCCTCCGGGCCTGATGCTTGGCCGGATCGCCAATTTCATCAATGCCGAGCTTTGGGGCCGTCCGACCGATCTGCCCTGGGGCGTGGCCTTCCCGGGCGAGGCCGCGCAGGACTGCCCCGGCGTCATCGGCCTTTGCGCCCGCCATCCCAGCCAGCTTTACGAGGCGGGGATGGAGGGGCTGATCCTTGGGCTGGCTCTGCGGTTCGTCGTCTGGCGCGCGGGATGGCTGCGCTTTCCGGGCCGCACGACCGGACTGTTCGTCGCAGGCTATGGCCTCGCGCGGTTCACGGTCGAGTTCTTCCGTCAGCCGGATGCGCAATTCGTCAGCCCAGGCAACCCGCTTGGTCTGGCGTCGCAGGTAAACGGCTACGGCCTGACCATGGGCCAGATCCTGTCGCTGCCGATGATCCTCGCCGGCCTGTGGCTCATCGCCCGCGCGCGGGCGCTATGACAGGGCCGACGCCCCTCGCCCGGCGCATCGCCGCCAGGATCGCGGCGACGGGACCGATCACGCTGGCCGATTACATGGCCGACTGCCTGCTCGACCCCGACCACGGCTATTACGCCACGCGCGAGCCTTTCGGCACGGCGGGCGATTTTACCACCGCGCCGGAAATCAGCCAGATGTTCGGTGAGCTGATGGGTCTGTCGCTGGCGCAGGCCTGGCTCGATCAGGGCGCGCCCTCGCCATTTACGCTGGCCGAGATCGGCCCCGGGCGTGGCACGCTGATGGCCGACCTCTTGCGCGCGACGCGCGGGGTGCCGGGCTTTCACGCCGCGATGCGGGTGGTGCTGGTCGAGGCCTCGCCCCGCCTGCGCGATGTTCAGGCCGAAAAGCTTGCCGCCTTTCAGGTCGCCTGGGCCGACGACATCGCCGCCCTGCCCGAGGCCCCCCTGTTCCTGATCGCCAACGAGTTCTTCGACGCCCTGCCGATCCGCCAGTTCACCCGTGCCGGGGATGCCTGGCGTGAGACGATGGTGACCCTCGACGGCGAGCGTCTTTCTCCCGCGCTCGGCGCTCCGATGGCGCAGCCGACGCTCGCCCCCCGCCTCGCCGATACCACCGAGGGCGAGGTGGTCGAGATCTGCCCCGCCGCCGGGCCGATCATGGCGGAAATCTCGGCCCGCATCCGACGACATGGCGGTGCGGCGCTGATCGTCGATTACGGCGGCTGGCTGTCGCGGGGCGACACCTTCCAGGCCCTGGCCCGGCACCGCTTCGCCGATCCCTTCGCCACACCGGGAGAGGCCGACCTGACCGCGCATGTCGATTTCGCGGCCCTGGCCGCCGCCGCCGCCCCCGCCGCCTGTGCATATGCGACGCAAGGCACGGTTCTGACGCGCCTCGGCATCGCCGCCAGGGCCGACCGGCTCGCCGCCGGAATGCAAGGACCCGCGCTCGACGCCCATCGCGCCGCCACTCGGCGCTTGACCGGGGCCGATGAAATGGGTTCGTTGTTCAAGGTGCTGGCGATCCACCCGCCCGGAACGCCCTGCCCCCCCGGACCAGATCAGAGGGCCGCCTGATGCTCGAGATCATAACCTCGGACCTGCTGCCGGTCAGACACGGGTTTTTCACCCGCAAGGGCGGCGCATCCTCGGGCATCTTCGCCGGGCTGAACTGCGGCACCGGCAGCAGCGACCAGGCGGAAATCGTCGTGATCAACCGCACCCGCGTGGCCGAGGCGATGGGGGTCGCGGAACTGTCCACCGTCAACCAGGTGCATTCGGCCGATGTGGTCACCGTGACCGGCCCGCTGCCCGGCCGCCCCCGCGCCGACGCCATGGTCACGGCGACACCCGGCATCGCGCTTGGCATCCTGACCGCCGATTGCCAGCCGGTGCTTTTCGCCGATGCGAAGGCCGGCGTCATCGGCGCGGCCCATGCCGGCTGGCGCGGCGCGCTCGATGGCGTGCTTGAGGCGACGGTCGACGCGATGGAGGCGCTCGGCGCACACCGCGGAAACATCGCCGCCGTCATCGGTCCGACGATCAGCCAGCCCGCCTACGAGGTGGGACCCGAGTTCATTTATGCCTTCCTCGACGACGACCGCGACAATGCGCGGTTTTTCATCCAGGGCGCCGGCGACCGGATGCTGTTCAACCTGCCAGGCTTCGGCCTGCACCGCCTGCGCCGGGCGGGCGTCGATGCGGAATGGACCCGGCATTGCACCTATCGCGACCCCGACCGCTTTTTCTCCTACCGCCGCGCAACCCATCAGCGCGAGGCCGACTACGGCCGCCTGATGTCCGCCATCCGGCTGTAGCCGCCGCGCGTCGTCTTGCCACAATGCGGGCAAGTCCGCCGCAATTCGCGGAAATCCTTCCCTGCCTGCGCCCGAAGAGCGCCGCAATGCCCCGCCATAACCGGCCGCAGCAAAACCCGCAGGCACAGGAAAGACAGGAGCAGAACATGAAGAAAGACCGCCGCTGGCTGAAAGCCGTGATCGCCGCCAGCACCGCCCCCCTGCCGGCTCTGCCGTGGCAGCGTGCCGGCCGCAGCCGTCCCGCCGCCTTGGCGACCCCCGCGCTCGCCCGGGTCCGCAAAGCCACCCGCTGATCCGGGCGGCCAGGACCGCGCCCCTGATTCCACCGCGCGAATCGGAAGCGGCACAAAACGAGACAAAATTTCGCCGGATTTCCCCCTCAAGGCGGCAACAATCGCCCAAAAGTTGCGCCCGTTGGCCTTGCTTCGGCGACCAGGCGAAATCTCTTTTGACAGAGGGCCGGATTTCGGCCACCTTATCCGTTATGGAAGCCCGGCGGCAGAAGCGGCGGGATGGCGGGAAGGCCTGACGGAAATCCCGGCATTCGCAGCGATCGCGCAAGGCTCTCGTCTCGGTAAGGCGGCCCCGGTGCGACCCTCTGCGCGCCATAAGGGGCCGCTTATCTGTTTCAGGATCCACGCTGTTACAGACCCGGCATTGCCTCGGGCCGCGCGTTTCGGATCTGGCTACGCATTTGCGGCTTCTGTCGGAACATTGCGTCTTCTTCACGGCACACGTCTTCCTGGCAGCATATGCCGAATAGCTCGCGACGGCCCCCCGCCCTCCGGCTCAGGCCAGCCGCGCCAGCCGCTCTTCCAGCACGTCGAACGGCAGACCCGGCTCGTCCTTGGCGCAGCGGATGACGAGGCTGGTCTTCACGCTCGCCACATTCTCGGCCGAGGTCAGCTGATCGGTCAGGAATCGCTGGAACGTCGACAGGTCCGGCGCCACGCATTTCAGGATGAAGTCGATCTCGCCGTTCAGCATGTGGCATTCGCGGACCAGCGGCCAGGCGCGACATTTCGCCTCGAAAGCCGACAGATCGACCTCGGCCTGGCTTTGCAGCCGCACCATGGCGAAGACCGCGACCTCGAACCCAAGTTCACGCGCATCGACATCGGCGTGATAGCCGCGGATATAGCCCGCCTCTTCCAGCGTCCTGACCCGCCGCAGACAGGGCGGGGCCGAGATGCCCACCCGCTTCGCCAGTTCGACATTGGTCATCCGACCGTCCGCCTGAAGCTCTGCCAGAATCTGACGGTCGATGGGGTCCAGCTTCGTTCCGGCCATGGGCTTCTCCTTATTCGGGCACAAATTAGGCGCAAGACCCGTCGGGCGCAATAATCTTTCGCGGCATAGCCCCCTTTCGCAACGTGCCCTGGCAATGGCCCCGGGACTTTCCGTTGCCTCCGGCCTGCCCTATATCGGGACCCGCACAGCATACGGGGACGCGACAGACATGGCCGAAACCAAACATACGAAGGTTCTGATCATCGGCTCGGGCCCCGCCGGATATACCGCCGCGATCTACGCCGCCCGCGCCATGCTGGAGCCGGTGCTGATCCAGGGCATCCAGCCCGGCGGCCAGCTGACCATCACCTCGGATGTCGAAAACTGGCCGGGCCGCACCCAGATCCAGGGGCCCGAACTGATGATGGACATAGAAGAGCACGCCCGCGCCATGGGCACCGAGATCCTGGCCGATCTGATCACCGATCTCGACCTGTCGAAACGCCCCTTCACCGCGAAAGGCGACACCGGCACCACCTATACTGCCGATGCTGTGATCCTGGCGACGGGCGCACAGGCGCGCTGGCTCGGCCTGCCGTCCGAGGAACGCTTCAAGGGCTTTGGCGTCTCGGCCTGCGCGACCTGCGACGGCTTCTTCTATCGCGGCAAAGAGGTGGTGGTGATCGGCGGCGGCAATACGGCCGTCGAAGAGGCGCTGTTCCTGACGAACTTCGCCACGAAGGTCACGCTGATCCATCGCCGCGACTCGCTTCGCGCCGAAAAGATCATGCAGGACCGGCTGTTCAGACATCACAAGGTTCATGTGCTGTGGAACCATGACGTGGCCGAGGTTCTGGGCACCGAAACGCCGCTCGGCGTGACCGGCGTGCGCGCCCGCAACGTCCAGACCGGCGAGACGACGGATGTGCCCTGCGACGGCTTCTTCGTCGCCATCGGCCACTCCCCGGCCTCGGAGCTGGTCAAGGATCAGCTCGAACTTCACAACGGCGGCTATGTGAAGGTGACGCCGGGCACGACGCATACCTCGATCCCCGGCGTCTTTGCGGCTGGCGATCTGACCGACCATGTTTACCGCCAGGCGATCACCAGCGGGGGTATGGGCTGCATGGCAGCGCTCGATGCCGAGCGCTGGCTGGCCGAACAGGGCGAGGCAGAGCCGGATTGACCGGCGCGCCCGCGATACCCTTCACCCCGGGCGGGTTCCGGGGCATCGCCTGGCGCGCGATCTTTCCCGGCCAGGATCCGCGCCGTCCCGTCGGCTCGCCCGAAGGGCGGTTCCACCACTCGGGGCTAAGCGCGATCTACACCTCGCTGACGCCCGAGGGTTGCATCGTCGCCATGCAGCGCTATCTCCGGGCGGACGAGTCCGCGCGGATCATCGTGCCGCTGACCCTGGACCTGACACGCGTCGCCGATCTGCGCGGGCGACGCGAACCTTCGGCCGTCTGGCAGGATGCGCGGGCGGCGGGCCTTGCCGCCCCGACATGGGCCTTTTCCGACGCCGCGCGCGATGCCGGGGCGCAAGCTATGCTCTATTCCTCGCGTTCGCGCCCCGATCTGACACATCTGGCGATCTTTTGCCCGCCGGAGCAAGCGATCCTCGCCACCGGCACGCCGATCGGCTGGCCCGCCTGTTCCTGATCCCGTCCCCGCGCCGGAACGGGCGTCCCCACCGGCCCTGCCCCTGCGGAACGGTGGCCCGCCTCGACGGAAGCCAGCGGAACATGGCCCTTTTTTCCCGGAAAGGTCCCGCATCTGCTTGAATTGTGCCTTTTTCGCGCGCTAATCCCGCCGCGACGCCGGGCCAATCCCGACCCGCCAAAGTTACTGTCGCAAAGGCCGTTCATTCCATGTCGCAGTCCAACCACGCGCCGATCCCGGAGCTGTATGTCTCTTACGATTCCGCCCAGAAACTGAAGGTCGAGGCCGGCAACCTGCTGTCCTGGGATCTGACGCCCCGGCAGATCTGCGACTTGGAACTGCTGATGAACGGCGGCTTCCACCCGCTGAAGGGGTTCCTCACCGAGGCCGACTACAACGGCGTCGTGGAAAACATGCGCACCGCCGACGGCACGCTCTGGCCGATTCCGGTGACGCTGGACGTGTCCGAGAAATTCGCCGATGGCATCGCCCCCGGCCAGGACATCGCGCTGCGCGACCAGGAAGGGGTGATCCTCGCCATCTTGTCGGTCACCGACAAATGGGTGCCGAACAAGGCGGTCGAGGCCGAAAAGGTCTTTGGTGCCAACGACCTCGCCCATCCGGCGGTCAACTACCTGCACAATGTGGCCGGCCCGGTTTACCTCGGCGGGCCGATCACCGGGCTGCAACAGCCGGTCCACTATGACTTCAAGGCGCGCCGCGACACGCCGAACGAATTGCGGGCCTATTTCCGCAAGCTCGGCTGGCGCAAGGTCGTGGCCTTCCAGACCCGCAACCCGCTGCACCGCGCCCACCAGGAGCTGACCTTCCGCGCCGCGAAAGAGGCCGAGGCGAACCTGCTGATCCATCCGGTCGTCGGCATGACCAAGCCGGGCGATGTGGACCATTTCACGCGCGTCCGCTGCTATGAAGCAGCACTGGACAAATATCCGCAATCGACCACGCATCTGTCGCTGCTGAACCTTGCCATGCGCATGGCCGGCCCGCGCGAGGCGGTCTGGCATGCGATCATCCGCAAGAACCACGGGCTGACCCATTTCATCGTCGGCCGCGACCATGCCGGCCCCGGCAAGAACTCGGCCGGCAAGGATTTCTACGACCCCTATGCCGCGCAGGAACTGGTCGCGAAGCATCAGGACGAGATCGGAATCCAGATGGTCGATTTCAAACAGATGGTCTATGTGCAGGAAAAGGCACAATATTACCCCATCGACGAGGTGCCGGAAGGCACGACCGTCCTCGACATCTCGGGCACCGAGCTGCGCCGCCGCCTGCGCGAGGGGCTGGAGATCCCGGACTGGTTCTCGTTCCCAGAGGTGGTGAAGGAACTGCGCCGCACCTCTCCGCCCCGGTCGAAACAGGGCTTCACGGTATTCTTCACCGGGCTTTCGGGCTCTGGCAAGTCGACCATTGCGAACGCGCTGATGGTCAAGCTGATGGAGATGGGCGGGCGGCCGGTAACGCTGCTTGATGGCGACGTGGTGCGCAAGCATCTGTCGTCGGAACTCGGGTTCTCGAAAGAGCACCGCGACATCAACATCAAGCGCATCGGCTAT
>JAATGA010000095.1 GCA_015654855.1 Rhodobacterales bacterium | reverse complement strand
TGAACGACGTCGAACCCTACGCCTACCTCGCGGACATCCTCCAGCGCATGATCGACGGCCACCCCGTCAACCGGCTCGACAAACTCCTCCCCTGGAACTGGAAAACCGGAAATCCCGTCAAGAGCTGACATCAGTGCAGCCTCCGGACGCATACGTCGCCTCCTTCCGCTCTCCCTCACCCCCCGTCAAACCCGCGCCAAACTCCGCAATGCTGCCCCATTCCACGAATTCCCTCATTTCCGGCCTTTTGCACCGGAGCGGGCCATAAAGGGGTCGGTCAATTGCGGTGCAATGGCCGGATCGTCGCCGGAAAGGGGGGGAGAAGGAACCGTCCCGGAACATGATGCGCTTACCGTGCAGGGACTTGTTCACCTCGGGCTCGTCTCTCCGATCGGCGATGCACAAATGTGAGCCGCGGATCGATCAGGGATAGAGACGCGCAGCACCAAAGAAAGCGCCTCCGTTCCGGGGTGACCACTCTGCTTTATCGGCCATGCGCCGATACATGCCCTTCATCCGTCAGTCGAGACCGTCAGGGCTTTCCAGGCCTCGATTTCCTGCTGCAACGCGGCGATGCGGTCGGAGACAAAGCCAAGCGCATCGCTGCCCATCAGAAGCTGCGGCGGGGGATTATCGCTTTCCACCAGCGTCAGCACCGCCTCCGCCAGCCGCTCCGGGTCGCCCAACTGCTTGCCGCTCTTCTCCTGCCGCGCCGTGCGGATCGGGTCGAACAGCGCATCGTAGTCCGCGATGGTGCGCTCGCTGCAGACCATCGACCGTCCTGCCCAGTCGGTGCAAAACGATCCAGGGCAAAGCGCGGTGACATGAACGCCGAAGGGCGCCATCTCGGCCCGCATCACCAGCGATATGCCCTGCAGCGCGAACTTGCTCCCGCAGTAATAGGCGATACCGGGCATGGTAATCATTCCGCCCATCGAGGTGACGTTGACGATGAAGCCGCGCCGCCGCTCACGGAATCGGGGCAGGAAGGCTTTGGCCACCGCGACGGCGCCGAAGACGTTCACATCGAACTGTCGCCGCATCTCCTCCAGTGGCGATTCCTCCAGCACGCCCTCATGCCCGTAGCCCGCATTGTTGATCAGCACATTGACCGGCCCGTGATCGACTTCGGTCTGGGCGACGATCTCGGGAATCCGGCCAAACTCGGTCACGTCGCAGAGGATGGCCCGCCCCTCCGGCACGGCCTTCATGAAAGTTTCTCGCGCAGTCTCCGACCGGACGGTGCCGATCACACGATGTCCCTACGCTGCGGCGGCCCGCGCGATGGCCAGCCCGAAACCGGAGTTCGCCCCGGTGATGAAGAAAGTCTTACTGGTCATTGCGGGTCCTTTCCGATTGTCCGATGATTTGACGGATACTCCGGCACAGGCCTCTAGACGATTGCAGAACCTATGAATTACTTGTCAGATCCTCTGAAATCCGCGCCTCGTCAGGATTTGATCGCGCTGGCCGACGGCCTCACCCCCGTGCCGGGATACAATGCGACAGCGCTCGCCAACGTCCGCATTCTGCGCAGCGAGGCAGATCTGCATGACGTGCCCGTGCTTTACCGCCCCGGCGCGGTCTTCGTCCTGCAAGGCGCAAAGCGCGGCCTGCAGGGGCGGCAGATCTACCGCTATGACGAGGAGCATTATCTGGCGGTTTCCGTGCCCGTTCCCTTCCGAATGGAATCCCGGGCCAGCCCCGAACGCCCTCTGCTGGCGATCTATGTCGATTTCGATCTGTCGGTGGCGGCCGAGATCGCTACCGCGCTGCCGTCCCTCCCAGATAGCCGCATGGCGCAGTCTCTGGTTTCCAGCCGGATGGAACCGGATATCGCCGATCTGCTGCACCGCCTGCTGCGGGCGCTTGGCAATCCGGCAGAGATTGCGATCCTTGGCCCCGGCCTTCTGCGGGAGCTGCACTACCGCGTGCTGGTCGGGCCACAGGGTGGCGCCTTGCTCGCGGCACTGCGCCTGCAGGGCAATCCCGGGCGGATCGTGCAAAGCCTTGCCCGGCTGCGAGCGGACTACGCCGAATCCATTCGTATCACTGATCTGGCCGCCGAGGTGGGGATGAGCGTTCCATCCTATCACGCGCATTTCAAGGCGCTGACCGGCAGCACCCCCCTGCAATACGTCAAGGCGATACGGCTGCATGAGGCGCGGCTGATGATCACTCGGCAAGGCAGAACCATCGGCGAGGTCGCAGCAACAGTCGGCTACGCCAGCCCGGCCCAGTTCAGCCGCGACTTCAAACGGCATTTCGGCCGAACGCCAACGGAAGAGGCGAAATGGGTCCGCCCGCATCTGGGCGAGACGGGCTGACCGGCTCGGCCTGCGTAAGGGTGCGCAGGTCAGTAACGGGCGGAGAGCGGCCGGTCGAGGTGCGAGGCCTGGCCTGCACCCGGGTCGGAGAGCCGACTTTCGCTGCATGCGAGAAGTCTAAGCTACCTTTCCGAGAGCGCAGACATTCATCTAGCCGTATCTTTTGAAACTACTCGTCAATACCCCCGATTGTACCTACTCTAGAGCGGTGAATAATACGAGAATCGAAATGAATATTGAGAACTGGCTTCGCGCCACCAATCCGCACAAAATTGCGATTGCAATAGGGTTTGCTGTGATGTTGGCGCTTGTTGTTGCACCTGGGGCCTACATTCAAGACGCGGTTTTTGGTCTACTAAATATGGATTCCATTAACTTGTACGCGGCAGTGCATGGGGATGCTGTCAACCGTTTTCCGGCATTTACCGACTGGCTCTCGATTTCTACCTCACCAGAATTTATGGCAATTTCTCTGGCTACAGTGGGTATTGCGGTTACGCGTCAAAAGCGTGCGGAGTTCTTACTTCTTATATTAATTGGAGTGGCTGCTGGCCTAACGTTAAATGACACTGTGTCGGCAATACGTGCGGAATCGCTTACCGCTAGGCTCCAGACTCATTGATGATCAAAGCCAGAAGAGGACGGTTGCGGCCAGGGCGACAGCGGAGAGGAAGACCTTCG
>JAATGA010000344.1 GCA_015654855.1 Rhodobacterales bacterium | reverse complement strand
GTCGGCGATGCGCTCCGGCTTGGCCATTGGTGTGGCAACCTGCATTGGAAGGTCGTGTTCGGCGATGGCTGGATGGATGTGGTTCTGGATGGGCCGGAGCAGCGCTATCTCGACCGGCTGCGCGACCTGCACGGCATGGCCGCTTTCGAGGTCGGCCCGGCAGAAGCACGATGATCAGCGAGACGGCGGACCTCCGGCTGATCCATGCGATCCAGTTGGCCGACAGCGCTTTTCCCAGCGGCGTTTTCGCCTTTTCCTGGGGGCTGGAGACGGCCCTTGCCGATGGTCAGGTCGACGCGCGCAGCCTGTGCGACTGGATCGCGGCCGATCTGCGGGGACGGTGGCATCCGTTCGACCGTGTGGTTCTTTCGGGCGGCTTTCGTCTTGCCGGCCCCGCGCTTCGCGACTGGGCCGAAATCGTCGATACGATGATCTTCGCCGAACGCCAGCGACAGGAATCCTTGCAGGCGGGCGGCGCGCTCCTCGCCTCGGCCCGCGCCATCGGGATCGCTACGGATCCCGTGCTGGACGCGCCGGATGCGGGGCATTTTTCTCTTGTCCACGGGCAGGTTCTGGCGGCCCTCGGCCTTACCCTGCCGCAGGCGCTGGCGGTTTCGGTCAGCGCGACCGCGCGGGGGCTTTTGTCGGCCTCGGTGCGGCTGGGGCGCACCGGCGCGATCTCGATGCAAAAGCATCTGCTCACGCTCGCGCCGCTGATGGCCCGGCTCGCGGCGAGTCCGCCCGAGGCCGGGACCTTGCCCGCGAGCTTTGCGCCGCTGTCGGAAATCGCGCTGATGCGCCCGGCGCCCGACCGCCTCTTCATCAACTGACAGAAGGATCTGCCGGATGAATCTTACCCCCACGGAACTGGAGCGGCTGACCATCTTCACCGCCGCCGAACTGGCGCGCCGCTATGTCGGCCTGGGTATCCGCCTTGCCCATCCCGAGGCGGTGGCGCTGATCGCGGACGAATTGCTGACCGTGGCCCGCAAGGGGTTCACCCATTCGGAAATCGTCAGCCACGCCGCGACCGTGCTCACCACCGATCAGGTGGAACCGGGCGTCGCCCATATGCTGCGCACCTTCTCGGTCGAGGTCTCGATGGCCGAGGGCACCAAGCTTGTCACCGTCTTCGATCCGATCGCCGCGGGCCCGGACGAGCCGAAGCCGGGCGAGGTCATTCCCGCCGAGGGCGAGATCGAGATCAACGCGGGCCGCGAGCGGATCACCATCCCCGTGCTGAACACCGGGGACCGCACCATTCAGGTGCGCAGCCATGCGCATTTCTTCGAGGTCAACCGCGCCCTGTCCTTTGATCGTCAGGCGGCCTTCGGGATGCGGCTCGACCGTCCGTCGGGCGGCGGGCTGCGCTTCGATCCGGGTGTGGAAAAGCAGGTGACGCTGGTCGCCTATGCAGGCGCCCGCCGCATCCACGGCTTTGCCGGGCTGACCGGGGGCCGCGTCGATGAAACGCGCGAGGCCGCCTTCGCCCGCGCCCGTGCCCGGGGGTATATGTCGTGAAATTGTCCCGCAGCGCCTATGCCGCGCTTTACGGCCCGACCACGGGCGACATGGTCCGGTTGGGCGACACCTCGCTTCTGGCGGAGATCGAACACGACCACACCAGCTATGGCGATGAACTCACCACCGGGGCGGGCAAGATGATGCGCGACGGCGAGGGGTTCTGCACCACCGGCACGGCCGCCAATGGCGCGCTGGACATGGTGATCCAGAACGCCATCATCATCGACCCGGTTCTGGGGATCGTTAAGGGCGACATCGGCATTCGCGACGGGCGGATCGTCGGTGTCGGCAAGGCGGGCAACCCCGACATTCTGGATGGCGTCGATCCGCGTCTCGTCACCGGGCCGAACACCACGGTCGTTCACGGCGACAACCATTTCGTGACGGCGGGCGCGATCGAGGCACATGCCCATTTCCTGTCGCCGCAGCAAAGCTGGCACGCGCTGGCGGGCGGCACGACGACGATGATCGGCATGTCCCCGGGCCCCAATTTCGACGTCAGTTGTTCCGGCCCGAATACGCTCGGGCGGCTGATACAGGCGGCGGACGAGTACCCGCTGAATTTCGGCTTTCTCGGGCGCGGCTGTTCCGATCCGGTGGCGGTGGCGGAAAGCGTGTCGGGGGGTGCCCTTGGCGTGAAGATCCACGAGGATTTCGGGGCCTCGCCCGCAGTGCTCGACGGATCGCTGACCGCGGCGGATGCCGCCGATTTCTCGGTGCATCTGCATACCGACACGATCAACGAATTCGGCTTCTATCAGGACACGATGGCCGCGATCGCGGGCCGGACCATCCACATGTATCACACCGAAGGCGCGGGTGGCGGACATGCGCCCGACATTCTGGCGGTGAACGGCTTTGAGAATGTGCTGCCGTCGTCGACCAATCCCACCAACCCCTTCACGCTGCCCGCGCTGGAGGAAGGTGTGCCGATGACCATGCTTGCCCATATGATGAGCTTTGAACTGATCGAGGACGTGGCCTTTGCCGAGGCGCGGATCAGACCGCAAAGCATGGCCGCCGAGGACCTTCTTCACGACATGGGCGCAATCTCCATCTTCGCGACGGATACGCAAGGTATGGGCAGACTGGCCGAGAACGTCGCCAAATGCTGGCAGTTGGCCAGCGTGATGAAGGATCGCGTCGGACGTCTGGCCGAGGAAACGACGGCCCGCGCCGACAACGAGCGCATCCTGCGATATATCGCGAAACTGACGATCAATCCGGCCATCGCCGCCGGGATCGACGCGCATGTCGGCTCGCTGGAAGATGGCAAGATGGCCGACATCGTCCTTTGGCCCTTCGCTTTCTTCGGGGCCAAACCCTCCACCGTGATCAAGGGCGGCACCATCGTCTGGGCGACGATGGGCGACGGCAACGGCAGTTTCAGCGGGTCGGAGCCGATGATCCATCGGCCGATGTGGGGCTCGCTCGGCAGCGCCAGGCGTCATCTGGGCGTCACCTTCGTCAGCAAGCTGGCGATCGAGGCGGGAACGGCGGAGAAGCTCGGCGTGCTGAAACCCTTCGTCACCATCCGATCGGTTCGCAAGCTGGGCAAGCGCGACATGTTGCGCAACGATGCCTTGCCCGATGTGCGCGTCGATCCGCAGACCTTCGAGGTATGGGCCGACGGGGTGCATATGACCTGCGAACCGGCGCGCAGCGTTCCTCTGGCGCGGAGGTATTTCCTGCGATGACGGCGGCACGCGTGGGAATCGGCGGTCCGGTCGGATCGGGCAAGACCGCGTTGATCGAAAGGATGCTGGGCCACCTGGCGACGGCGGGGATCGACGTTGCGGTGATCACCAACGATCTGGTCACCGACGAGGATGCCGAGCGGCTGCGCCGGGGTGGGCAACTGCCGCCGGAGCGCATCCTTGCGGTGCAGGCGGGGGCCTGCCCGCATACGGTCATCCGCGAGGATCCAACGCTGAACATGGCCGCCGCCGACCGGCTGGAGCGGCAGTTTCCCGGCGTGGAACTGATCCTGATCGAAAGCGGCGGCGACAATCTCGCCTCGACCTTTTCGCCAGATCTGGTGGACTATTGGCTTTTCGTGATCGACGTGGCGGGGGGCGACGATATTCCGCGCAAAAAGGGACCCGGAATCCTTCAGGCCAATCTTCTGGTGATCAACAAGGCCGATCTCGCGCCCTATGTCGGCGTCGATCTTCCGGTGATGCTGGAGGAGGCGCGCCACGTCCGTGGCGGCCGCGCGGTTCTGTCCACCGTCTGCCGCAATGACGAGGGCGTGGCCGAGGTCGTGGCCCATCTGCGGCGTGAGGTGCTGTTCCGGTGAACGGAAGTCCGATCGCGCAACCGCCCCGCGACGGGTTCACGCAAGACGCAGGCTTTCGGGCGGGCGAGGCGCAACTGAATCTGGTCGTCGGGATCGGTGCGGATGGCGGCACCTCGATCCTGCGCCGGCACGTTGCATGGCCCTGGTCGCTGCCACGCGGCTTTCGGCTGGCGGGACCAGGCGGGCCGCTGACCGTCCTGCCGCAGGGCGCCGCCGCAGCCCTGCTGCCCGGCGATCACTGGCGGCACCGGGTCACGCTCGGCCCGGGCGCAGCGCTGCATCTGATCAGCGCAGGCGCGATGCCGGTTCATGCGGAGCCGGCCAAGCCCTCGCCGCGCCTGTCGCGCAGCGACTGGAGCCTGCGCGTCGGTGCGGGGGCCGCGCTGTCGCATGTGCCCGACCCCTATGTGCTGATGACCGGGGCGCAGGTGTCGCAGGCGCTTGTGGCCGATCTCGCCCGGGATGCGGTCTTCGTGCTGTTCGACGGGTTCTGCCGCCGCAACCCCCAGGATGCGGCGCAGGGGGGGAGCTGGTTCTCGGACATCCTCATCCGCCGCGAGGGCGGCCCGGTCCTGATGCGTGACCGGCAATGCGTGACCGAGGCCGATCTTCTTCGCCTGCGCGCTTTGCCGGGGCAGGCGGCGGCTTTCGGTACGGCGGTCATCGTCGCGCCGCCCGCGCGGCTGGCCCCGGTGCAGGCGATGCTGTCACAGGGACCGTGGCTCGCTGCGGGTGTGTACGGCGCCGTCGGGGCCTTGCGGCAGGGGCAGGGCCTGATCCTGCGCCTGGCCGCGGTGTCGGGTGGGGCGCTGACCGATGCCTTCGATGCCTTGCGCGACCAGCTTCGCCCGATGTTCTGACGTTCAGAGCCCATGATCACATATGGGGAGTTCGACCATTCGCCTTTCGTGACGAATGGATTTCGCCCGCTGCCCCGACCGCGATCTGCCGTAACGCATGAGGGGCAGATCGCAGAGATGGAACAGGCGGAACAAGGCCCGCCTGACTCCCGGCTCTTTCAGATCGGGCCCGTCATCCGGGTGCCGGCGCGGCTTTCGATGGCCCGCACCACGGTTTCGGTGTCCGCGACATCGGCGAACAGCGTCATCATATTGACCAGCGTGGCATTGTGTTCGGCATCGGTGAGCGTCGCATTCGCGTCGGCGACATAGATCACCTCATAGCCGTATTGCATCGCATCGCGCGCCGTGGACTCGCAGCAGCAGTTGCTTAGCGTCCCGGTGATGATGATCGTGCGGATGCCCTGTTCCTTCAGCCACCGGGGCAGATCGCAGGTGCCGGGGGTGAAGGCGCTGTAGCGCGTCTTGTCCACCACAAAGTCGCCATCGGCCCTGTCGAGCGCGTCCCAAAGCTGAAGATCCGACGCGCCGGGGGAGAAGGCCTCCTTTTCCCCGGTCGCGTCGGCCGCGTTGAGAAAGCGGTCATAAAACACACACCAGGTATTTGATTCATTTGGAATATATGAAAAACGCGTGAAAGCCACATGCCCTCCGGCCGCGCGCAGCGCGACCGAAATGCGATTGACGTTTTCCACGATCTCGCGCGCGACCGGCACTTCCAGCATCGCGCCTTCGCGCATGAAGCCGTTTTGCAGGTCGATCACCACATGCGCGGTGGTCGCGGGGTCGAAGGCCGCATCGGTGAAGCTTTGGCCGCCACGCCGGGCGCTGGTCCGGGCGCGGATCCCGGCGGGAATGTCGATCTTGTGCATCGCCCCACCTCAGAGCCGGAAGCCGGAGATGTCGGGGCGCCTGGTGTGCCAGTC
>JAATGA010000270.1 GCA_015654855.1 Rhodobacterales bacterium | reverse complement strand
GGGGCGCTGATAGATCTCGGTCGCCGAGGCGATCTGTTCCATCTGCCCGTTGCGCATCACGGCGATCTGGTCGGCCATGGTCAGCGCCTCGTCCTGATCGTGGGTGACCATGATCGTGGTCAGGCCCAGACGTTGTTGCAGCTGGCGGATTTCAAGCTGCATCTGTTCGCGCAGGGATTTGTCCAGCGCGCCCAGGGGTTCGTCCAGCAGCAGCATCGACGGTTCGATCACCAGCGCGCGGGCCAGCGCCACACGCTGCTGCTGCCCGCCCGAAAGCTGCGAGGGGATGCGGTCGGCAAGATGGCCGAGCTTGACCAGATCCAGCGCCTTGCGAACCTTGTCCTCGCGTTCCGAGCGGGAAAATTTGCGCATCTCCAGCCCGAAGGCGACGTTCTCCGCCACCGTCATATGCGGGAACAGCGCGTAGTTCTGGAACAGCATGCCCATGTTGCGCCGGTGCACCGGCGTCTTCGTGATCGGCTTGCCGCCGATCACGATGTCTCCCGAGGTCGGCTCGACCAGACCGGCGATCATCCGCAGGCAGGTGGTCTTGCCGCAGCCCGAAGGCCCGAGCAGCGCAAGCAGTTCCCCCGCGCCCACGGTCAGCGTCACGTTGTCGACCGCGACGAAGCGGTTGTTGTATTCCTTGGTCAGGTGTTCAAGCCGGACTTCGACGGATTCCATGTCGCCTCCTCAGCCTGCAAAGGTCTGGTTGTATTTTTCGAGCCATTCGGCCCGGCGCGGGATGATGTAGTTCCAGTCCGGGGTAAAGAGGTTCAGCTCGTCCATCCGGGCTTCGGGATAGGCCAGGTATTTCAGGCTGTCGTCCGAGAATTCGACGCCCTTGACGGTGGGGGCGGACAGGGTCGCTTCGGCCAGCATCTTCTGCACCTCGGGCGACAGCAGCCGGTCGATCCACGCAAGGCCCAGTTCGCGCTGCGGCGCCCCCTTGACCAGCGCAATGCCGTTGATGCCGGTGAAGGCGCCTTCCTTCGGATAGGTCATGTCGAGCGGAATACCCTTGCGGGTATGCGGATAGATCGCCTTGGAATATTCGATGCCGCCGACCGTCGCCTGACCCTGCGCCACCATCATCACCTGCGCCTCGCCGTCGTAGATGGTCAGCACGTTCGGCTTCAGGTCCGCAAGCCGGGTCCAGCCTTCGTCGGTCATGTATTGCGCCTCCTGCAGCGACTTGCCGGTGGCCAGCGCCGAGGCGACGATCAGCATCAGTACGCTCTGGGTGTTCTTCGGCGTGTTCAGCATCATCTTGCGGGCGTATTTTGGTTCAAAGATTTCCGCATAGCTTTCGATCGGCTTCGACATCTGCGGGTTGATGAACAGCCCCGCGATCGAGACGGCAAAGCCGACGCCGTAGTTTTCCTCGAACAGGTAGCGCGGATAGACATTGGCGAGGTTCGGGATCTCGTCCATCGGCAGTTCTTCGATCAGGCCTTCGCCCTTGGCCTGCGGAAAGCCCACGTCATCCATCGACATGACGCTGTAGACCGGATTGTCGCGCGTGGCGCGCAGGCTGGCGATATTGGCCAGCGTCGCGCCCTCGGTGGTCAGCACCTTGCAGCCGAATTCCTTTTCAAAGGCGGGCAGGACCTCTTTCTTGATGAGCCCGCCCTGCGCCGAGTTGTAGACGCCGACCTGCAGCACCCGGTCCTGCGCCGAGGCGGCGGTGTAGAAATAGAGCGTCGCAAGCGTCGCCGCGGCCGAGGCATGCAGGAAGCGGCGGCGGTTCAAGATGAGTTTCGTCATTTCATTCCCTCACTGTTGGACTGGCACTGTTGGTTTTGTCTGGTGGATCACATGGCCATCGCGCGCCGCAGCCCGACCATCCGATCAAGTGCGAGGACGACGACGGCGGATAGCCCGATGATGATGCTGGACATCGTGGCGACGGACGGGTCGAACACGGTGCCGATCTGGCGATAGAGCACGACCGGAACCGGGGTGTTCGCGGAATCGGCGAGCCACATCGAGACCGGGTAGTTGTCGAAGCTGACCATGAAGCAGAAGATCGCCCCCGACGCGATCCCCGGCGCGATCTGCGGAAAGATCACCCGGCGGAAGGTCTGCCAGCGGGTCGCGCCCAGGGTGCGGGCGGCTTCCTCCAGCGCGGGGTTCACCAGTTCGAGGCTGGTCAGCACGGTGCGGATCACATAGGGCGAGGTCACGACCGTATGCGCGATCAGCAGGTTCAGCTTGACCGTCGACCAGCCGTAGCTGGAAAACAGCTGCAAGAGCGCCAGCCCGGTGATCAGCACCGGAAAGATCAGCGGCGACAGCAGCAGCCCCTTGCACAGCGCCCGTCCGGGAAAGTTCCCCCGCACGATGGCGAAGGCTGCGGGCACACCCAGCAGCAGCGACAGCAGCGTCGTTCCCACCGCCAGAACGAAGCTGAACAGCAGCGCGCCGGTGAATTCCGCATTCTGGAAGACGGAGACATACCACGAGGTGGTGAACCCCGTCGGCGGGAAGCTGACGAAATACCCGTCCGAGAAGGAGATGATGACGATCAGCACGATGGGGCACAGCACGAAGGCCATCATCCCGGCGGTGATCAGATAGAGCATGACGGCGGAGGTGCCGGTGAGTTTGCCGCTCATTTCTGGTTCTCCCTGATACGGCGCCCGCCCATGAGCCGCATGGACAGGGCGTTGATGGCAAGGACGATGAGGACGAGGATCGTGGCGATGGTCGCACCGAACGGCCAGTCGTAGACCGCGATGATCTGCTGTTCGACCATGTTGCCGAGCATCTGCGACGACGGCCCGCCGATTAGCGCCGGGATCACATAGGCCCCCGCCGACAACGAAAAGACCAGCGTCACGCCTGCGACAAGGCCCGGCATGCTCAGCGGCAGGGTGATCCGCAGGAACACCTTCCACGCTGGCGCGCCAAGCGTGCGCCCCGCCTGTTCGAGGTTCGGGTCGATCTTGCCGAGCGCCGAGGCCAGCGGCAGCACCATCATCGGAAAGAAGATGTGCAGCGAGCCGACGACCACCGCGACGGGTGAGAACAGCAGCGCCAGCGGCTCGGAAATCAGGCCCAGATGCAGCAGCACGTAGTTCAGCAGCCCGGTGGGCCCGTTGCCGAGGATGAGCTGCCAGCCATAGGCGCGCACCACCACGCTGACGGCCAGCGGCGCGATGATGATCAGCGTCACGATGCGCGTCACCATGATATTGCCGCGCACCAGCACGATCGCTACCGGATAGGCCAGAATCGCCGCGATCACCGAGGTGATGATGCTGATCCTGATCGTGGTCCAGAGCACGTCGGTATAAAGCGGCACCTGAAAGAAGCGGACGTAATGCGCCAGCGTCAGCGGCGTGCCGATGCGCCCCTGCGGATCCTGCGTCATCACCGAGAACAGCATGAGCTTGATCGCCGGCATGAAGAAGAACACGGCCAGGAACACCAGCAGCGGCAGGATCATCCAGTTCGGCGATCCCACGACCTGCCGGTGCAGCCATCCGCCAAGCGCGTCGCCCGCCCCGGTTCCCGGGGGGCCGGGAAGTTTGTCGGTTTCGGAACCTGCGACTTTCATGCGACCGTCACCGCAGGATGCGCCACATATCCGGTTTTCGGCCTGCCGCAATGGACATGCGCCCGCGCCGGGTTTCCCTTGGCCATTTCATCTCCCCGTTTCTAAATTGCACAAAAACTTTGCGCCTATCGCGCCTTTTTCTTGACTATCGCCCAGATGCTCATCTATTTGTGAAAATGAATCGCCGCATCGGCTGGCTTGGCTCGCTGTTCAGCGGCCCCGGTGGGCTTCTGATGGGCTGATCTTTATGGATCTGCCCCAACTGTTCATAATATTTTTTGCTTCTGCCGTCATTGCGCAGATTTATGCGTCGGGTTTTTCCGGCCCCGGCGCGAACCCATTGTTTTCCGATATGACGTCACAGTGAAGCTGTATTGGAATGGTCCCCGGCTTTGCCTTTACGGTGGTCGCGCAGCGCAGGACGCCTTTGCCCCGTTCCGGGCTTGGGCCGCGCAATGAGGGGACGCGACATGGACTTTTCCGCCTATAAAACCGCGCTCGTGACGGGCGCTTCATCGGGAATCGGGGCGGAAATCGTGCGCCGACTGACGCGGGAGGGACTGGAGGTCCATGCGCTCGCCCGGAACGAGGACCGGCTCCGCGCCCTGTCCGGGGAAACCGGCTGCCGGTTCCACGCGATCAGCGTCGATGATAACGACGCGCTCGAAAAGCTCGCCGCCGAGGTCGAGGTGGACGTGCTGGTCAACAACGCCGGTCAGTCGCGCAAGGGTGACATCCTGAACACCACGGCCGAGGATGTGGATGCGCTGCTCGACATCAACCTGAAATCGGTGATGCACATGGTGCGGCTGTTCGTGCCGGGGATGGTCGCGCGCGACCGGGGCCATGTGGTCAACATCAGCTCGATCGCCGGGCATTACGCCTTTCCGGGCGGGAACACGGCCTATCACGCCTCCAAGGCCGGTGTGCATTCGCTATGCCAGCAGCTGCGCGTCCATCTTTACGGCACGCAGGTGCGGGTCACCGAGATCTCGCCCGCCCGCGTCGAGACCGAGGTCTTCGGCCGTCTTCTGGGCGACATGGAGGAGGCCAAGCGGCGCTTCTTCGACGAATACGAATCCCTCAAGCCCGAGGATATCGCCGAGGCCATCGCCTTCGCCGTCGGCTCGCCGCAACGGATGAACGTGGCCTTCATGGAGATCCTGCCGACCAAGCAGGTTCTGGGCGGGCTCAATTTCGCCAAACGCAACGCCTGAGAAACGGACCCCCGACATGCCCGCGATTGCCGACCGCCTCAATTCCGTCTCCGTTTCCGCCTCGGTCGAGATGACCCAGAAGGCCCGCGACCTTGCCGCGCAGGGCATCCGGGTCATCGGCCTGTCGACGGGCGAGCCGGACTTCCCCACCCCCGACAACGCCATCGAGGCCGCGCATGCCGCCGCGCTGGCGGGCGATACGAAATACCCGCCGACCGATGGCACCCCCGCCCTGCGCGCCGCCATTCAGCGCAAGTTCAAGCGCGACAACAACCTGGATTACGACATCTCGCAGATCCTGACTGCGGGCGGCGGCAAGCAGATCATCTTCAACGCCATCATGGCGACGGTGAATCCGGGCGACGAGGTGGTGATCCCCTCGCCGTCATGGATCAGCTATGCCGACATCGTGCGCTTCGCCGGCGGCATTCCCGTGCCCGTTGCCTGCCCGCAGGAAAACGGCTTCAAGCTGCGCGCCGAGGATCTGGACGCCGCGATCACGCCGAAGACCAAATGGCTGATCCTCAATTTCCCGAACAACCCCACCGGCGCCGCCTGCTCGCGCGCCGAGATGGCGGTGATCGCCGAGGTGATGCTGCGCCATCCGCATGTCTGGATCATGACCGACGATATGTATGAACATCTGGTCTACGACGACTTCGAATTCTGCACGATCGCCGAGGTGGAGCCGCGGCTCTATGACCGCACGCTGACAGTCAACGGCGTATCCAAGGCCTATGCGATGACCGGCTGGCGGCTTGGCTTCTGCGGTGGCCCGGCGGATCTGGTCAAGGCGATGAGCAACGTCAACACCCAGAATTCCGGGGGGGTCGCGACGGTCACGCAGGCGGCGGCGGTCGCGGTTCTGGACGGGCCGCAGGACCTGCTCAAGGAACGCGCGGCGATCTACCGCGAGCGGCGCGACTATGTGCAGGCGCGGCTCGACGCGATCGAGGGTATTTCCTGCCACAAGCCCGAGGGCGCCTTCTACCTGTTCCCGGACATCTCGGCGCTGATCGGGCGGACCACGGCGGGCGGGCGCAAGATCGAGACCGACCGCGATTTCGTCCTCGCGCTGATCGAGGAGCAGCAGGTCGTCACCGTCCACGGCGCGGCCTATGGCATGAGCCCCTTCTTCCGCCTGTCCTATGCCACCTCGATGGAGCGGCTGGTCGAGGGCTGCGACCGGATCGAGGCCTTCTGCGCGGGGCTGAAATGATGCTGGATCCGCAAGGCCGGGTGGTCATGGTCTCCGGCGCGGCGCGGGGGCTGGGGCTTTCGATCACGCAAGCCCTGCTGGCCTCGGGCTTCACCGTCTCGGCCGGGGTGCGGAACCCCGACCGGCTGGCCCCGGCCGAACGCCTGACCGTCAGCCGGTATGACGCAGAGGAAGACGGCGCGGCCGAAGCTTGGGTCGCGGCCACCGCGGCGGAACACGGGCGGATCGACGCGCTGGTCAACTGCGCCGGGATCAATCCCCGCGTCCGGGTGATGGACGCGGGCGAAGAGGCGCTGGACGCCATGTGGCGCATCAACGTCAAGGGTCCCTTGCGCGTCAGCCGCGCGGCGATTCCCTATCTGGTCGCCTCGGGATCGGGGCGGGTGATCAACGTGGCCTCGCTCGCCGGGCGGCGGGTGGGCAGCAATGTCGGCTATGCGATGACGAAATTCGCCGTTGTCGCCCTGACCCACGGCATCCGGCAGGAGGGATGGGACAAGGGCGTGCGGGCCACCGCGCTCTGCCCCGGCTATATCGCCACCGACATGACCGCGCAGGAAACCGAAATTCCCCGCGCCGACATGACCCAACCCGAGGATCTCGCACAGATGGTGGACTTCCTGCTGCGGGTTCCGAACACGCTGTCGGTGGCGGAACTGCTGGTCAACTGCCGCAAGGAGCCGATGCTCTAGACCCCATGATCTCTGGGTGAGCTGACTGGGTCGGTGGCCTCTCCCGCGGCATTCCCCGTTCGAGGGTTGCACCAGATTGTCTGGTGCCGAGCCTCAAGAATGGGGGAGAGACCGCATGGAGAATAACACATTTATCGGGCTGGACGTCCACAAGGCATCGATCTCAGTCGCCGTTGCGCGCGGTGAGCGCGGAGGCGAAGTTCGGCATTGGGGGTCGGTGCCGAACCGCCCTGATCACATCCGCAAGCTGGTGGAGAAGCTTGCGGCGGGCGGGGTGCCGCTGCAGTTCTGTCACGAGGCCGGTCCCTGCGGCTATGGGCTGCACCGACAACTGGTTGAGATGGGGCATGACTGCATCGTGGTGGCGCCCTCGCTGATCCCGGTAAAGGCGGGGGACCGAGTGAAGGCGGGGGATCGGGTGAAGACGGACCGCCGCGATGCGGTGATGCTGGCCAAGCTTCACCGGGCGGGCGAGTTGACGGCAGTCTGGGTGCCGGATGCGGCACATGAGGCGATGCGCGATCTGATCCGGGCGCGGGCCACGGCGATGCGGGTGACCAGCAAGGCGCGCCAGCATCTGCAGGGCTTCCTGCTTCGCCACGGCCGGATCTATCCCGGCAAGAAGGGCTGGACCGGGGCCTATCGGCGCTGGCTCGCGCTGGTTGGCTTCGCGCATCCGGCGCAACAGATCGTCCTGCAGGACTATATCGACGCGGTCGCCGATGCCGAGGCGCGGGTTGAGCGGCTGACCGGGCAGATCGCGGATCTGCTGCCGCAGTGGAGCCTCGCGCCGGTGGTTGCGGCGGTTCAGGCGATGCGAGGCGTCGGATTCATCGTCGCGGTGACGGTGGTGGCCGAGGTGGGGGACTTCCAGCGCTTCGACAGCACGCGTCAGCTGATGGCCTATCTGGGGCTGACGCCGTCTGAGCATTCCAGCGGGGCCAGCGTGCGCCGGGGTGGGATCACCAAGGCGGGCAGCGGGCTCGCGCGTCGCGCACTGATCGAGGGGGCGTGGAGCTATCGAATGCAGGCGAGGGTCAGTGTGAAGCTTCTGGCCCGGATCGAGACGCTACCCAAGCTGGTGCGTGACATCGCCTGGAAGAGCCAGCTCAGGATGTGCCAGCGCTACCGCCATTTGATCGCGGCAGGAAAGGCGAAGGTGGTCGTGGTGACGGCGATTGCGCGCGAGATGCTGGGCTTCATCTGGGCCATTGCCAGAGCGATAACAACGCATACCACGACACCAGTCGCCATGGCTCTCTGAGAAGGAACGTTCGCCCGGATCAGGCCGATGCGCAGGGCTGGGGGCGGAACGCGGTGGGGAACCCTCGTGCCCTGTTATGGGCCGACGCTGTCGATGCCCGATCCTTAGAGCGAGGCAGCCCCAGGACGAAACCACGGTCATGCGGTAGCCAACCCGCGTATGAGAGCTTGCCAACCGTCGTCTCAGTTCCGTCTCCTGCCCTGCGCATCCACATCACGGCCCGCCCGGCCACGCCGGAAAAAGTGTCGTGGGATAATGGCTTGACAACGATCATGAGAACAGGCCGCTTCTTTGGTTGCCGCCCGTAATGCAAGAGGCTTTTGACCTTTTTAGCGTGTGATCGAGTGCGGTCTTCTTTCAGGCCTCATTGTGCGGCGCTTGGAGAAGCCGCAGGCCGGTATGGTGATCAGCGGGGCGGGTCCCAATCTGAAATGCGGGCTTTGCGCACGCAGCAGCCTTCTGGTTTTCCCGGCCCGGATCTTTTCGATCATGCGCCCATTCAGGTTGTCGGCTTCTCACACCCCCTTAGCTCCGCCGCTGATTGCGTGTTGCCCGCTCAGGTTAAGCCACGGCAGCCAGCGTCGGGTCCTTGAAGTCCTCATTCCGGGTTAGCATCGCCCAGATTTGTCGAGCCATCTTGTTGGCCAGCGCAATCGCTACCAGCATTTTCGGCTTGCGCTCCAGCATCCGGGCCAACCACGAGCCCGCCACGATCTTTCGTCGTCCCAGCCAGCCCAGCCGCGACATGGCTCCGATGATCAGGAGCCGCCGAATATCGGCTTGTCCAGCTTTCGAGACGCGGCCCAGGCGATCCCTTCCGCCCGAGGAGTGTTGCCGCGGCACCAACCCGAGCCATGCCGCAAAGTCGCGCCCGCGCCTGAACTGTGCCATGTCTGGGCCGAACGCCTCGAGGGCCAGAGCTGTCAGCGGGCCGACACCGGGCATGGTGCGCAGTCGCCGCGCTGTCTCCGAACGGGCGGCGAGGTCCTTCAGTTTCTGGTCTCGCGCGATGATCCGCGCCGTCTTTTCCGCAATTTGAGTTAGCAGCTCCTCACATTCCTCACGCAGCAACCCAGGAAGACCGTTGCGGTCATCTGCCACAAGGGCTTGCATGCGCCCAAGCGCACCAAGGCCGATGGGAAAAACATGACCATGTTCATAGAGCAGGCTGCGCAGGGCATTCACATCTTCGGTCCGCTGCCGGACCAGCCGCTCGCGTCCGCGAAACAGGGCAGCCCGTGCCTGCTGATCTTCTGATTTCGGCACTACAAAGCGCATCTCTGGCTGACGCGCGGCTATGACGATTGCTTCCGCATCGTTCGCATCATTCTTTTGCCGCTTGACGAATGGCCGAACATACTGCGGTGCGATCAGCTTCGTTTCATGGCCGAGCGCCTCCATCTCCCGCGCCCAGTAGCTGGCGCTGCCGCAGGCCTGGAACACCACCAGACAGGCCCGGATGCTGCGCCATGAACGCACGGAACTGATCCCGCGTCAGCTTCTTGCGGAACTTCACATCCCCCACCATCGAAGCGCCGTGGAGTTGGAAAACACGCTTTGCCAGGTCAACCCCGATCATCGTATCCTTCATCTTGCCGTCCTCTCCGTTGCGTGGCGTTGAACACCACGACCTTGGCACACTGCGATGCCGTCAGGGGAGGGCGGCAACCATCCCATCTGAAATAGTCGGCCGACGGGAAGGATTTTCCGTTTTCCAGGGTTTTGAGCCTGAGAGCCCTTCCGGACCGTCGTTCTTTGGCCTTGTCAAGCGAATCGAGGAATTGACCCCCTTCATTGATTTGCAGTTTCGTTGGTTTCGAGCGCCGGTCCGGCCTTCTGCAGAAGGCCGGACCGGTGCTTTTCGCGAAGGCGATAGCTGTCGCCGCGAATGGTGACCACGGTCGAGTGGTGCAGCAGACGATCCAGTATCGCCGTGGCGACAACGGGGTCGCCGAAGACAGTTCCCAATTCTCCCACGGAGCGATTTGAGGTGATGAGGATCGAGCCCTTTTCGTAGCGTCGGGACACCAGCTGGAAGAACAGGTGTTCAACGTTTCGCGGGACACGGTTCGGAAGATGATGTCGTTTTCGGT
>JAATGA010000259.1 GCA_015654855.1 Rhodobacterales bacterium | reverse complement strand
TCAGCCCATGCCGAGCGCGGCCTTGTACATCTCCAGCACCGCCTCTTCCTCGGCGATCTCGTCGGGCT
Source organism: Rhodobacterales bacterium (assembly GCA_015654855.1). Lineage (GTDB taxonomy): Bacteria > Pseudomonadota > Alphaproteobacteria > Rhodobacterales > Rhodobacteraceae > JAATGA01. The sequence continues at coordinate 6,758 of JAATGA010000259.1, read as the reverse complement.
TGCGTTTGCGCAGCGCGATGACCTTGCGCATCACCTTGGTGTCGTAGCCGCGCCCCTTCGCCTCGGCGAACAGTTCTTTCTCCTGCTCGGCGATGTCCTTCTTTTCGGACGCGAGTTGCTCGGCGCGCTCGATGAACTGGCGCAGTTCGTCGGCGGTGACGCTGTAGGCATCGGTGGGATCGCTCATCTTCCTCGTCCTTCGGGATTGGGCTGCTCGGATTTTCCGTGCTCTCCCTAGCGCGGCCCGGGGCCAGGGTTCAAGCGCGGCCTGCCACCCGTTTCGACGGATCGGGCCTTGCCACCGCCCGCCCCGACAGGCTACCCCATGCACGGCCCGGCGGATTTCCGCCTTCTCGGCAAGGGAGCGGCAGATGGAAATTCTGATCTGGATCGGCGCGGTGCTGACGATCCTCGGGCTTGCGGGGCTGATGTGGTGCATTCTCAAGGCGCTGGCCGCGCGCCGCGCGGGGCTTGCCGACGACGAGATGCGCCGCGCACTGCACAGGGTCGTGCTGCTGAACATGGGCGCGCTCGGCCTGTCGGCCCTGGGCCTCGTGACGGTGGTGGCGGGGATCCTGCTCGGCTAGCCGTTCATCGCGCCGAAATCCCGGCCGCGCCGCAAAAGCTCGGCGATCAGGGGCGCGGGCTGGTAAAGCGCCGGGGCGATCGGGGCCGCCGCCGACAGCGCCGCCTGCACGACGAGCATCCCGCGCAGATCCGCCTGGAACATCGGCCCGCCGTGATGGCGCGGAAACAGGCCGGAACCGGTCGCCACCGCGTCGATCACCGCCGGACGCCGCACCACCCCTTCGCCCAGCATCCGCGCGCCCTCGTTCGCCAAGGCGAGCAGACAGCGTTGCAGGATCGCCCTGCCTCCCGGCTCGCCGGCGGGCAGCCCCGCCCGGGCCGGCGCGCCAAGGCCGAAATCCGCAAGCGCGGCGGCAATCGTCGCGCGATCATGGCCCGCCGCCTCTTCCGCGGCGATGGCGGCGGCGAGGGTGCGGCGCAGCCGCGCCTCGACCGGGCCACCCGGGCCGGTGACCGCCAGATGCCAGCCGAGCCGCCGCGTCAGCGCCACCGCTGCCAGGGTCGCCCCGGCAGAGATCGCGCCGCCAAGAGCCAGCTCCGCGACGCCGCCCGTCTGCGCGCCCGGATGCAACGCCATCCCCCCGGCCCCCGCCGCCAGACCACCAAGCCGAAGCGCCCCGGCAGGCGGCGCCCCGGCCTCGGGATCGGCCAGGGCGAGATCCGCACCCGCCGCCGCAGCGGGGTCCATAACCGGGGTCAGCCGCGCCCAGTCGGCGTCGCGCGCCGCCTCGGTCAGCCGGCCGGCGGCGAGTTCCGCCTCCTGCCGCGCTGCGATGGATTGAAGCCCCGCGATCAACGCCTCGCGCCGGGGATCGGTCAGCACCACCGCCAGCCCCCGCGACAGCGCCTGCGCCGCAAGCGTCGCGCCGATGCGCCCCGCGCCATGCACCGCGATCCGGGTCAGCACCGGCAGCTTGCGCCCGGCCAGCCCCGCCGGCAGCAGCGCGGCGAGCATCCCGGCCCGCCAGGCGTGGATCAGCCCCGCCGCCTCCGCCGTGGCGGCGAGTTCGGCATGGACCTCGGCCTCATAGGCAAGCCCCTGATCGAAAGGCAAAAGCTGCGCCGCCTCGACGCAATCGACCAGCCGGTCGAGCATCCAGGCCGGAACCCCCGCCGCGCCGGCCGGCGCGGCCGCCGTCCGCGCCAGGGCGACGGCCTCCTGAAAGGCGGCCCCGTCGCGCAATCCGATGACGACATCGCGGCTGCGCCGGACCGGCAGGGTCAGCGCCGCAGCCGCAGCCGCCGCGCCAAGCCCCTCCTCCTCCACCTGGTCGATCAGGCCAAGCGCCACGGCCTCGCCCGCGCCGATACCGCCGCCGCCGCGCAACAGCCGGATCGCCTCGGCCGCGCCGATCAGCCGGGGCAGACGTTGCGTCCCGCCGCCCGAGGGCGCCATGCCGACCGCGACCTCGGGCAGGCCCATGCGCGCGGTCGGATCGGACAGCCGGTAATGCGCGGCCATGGCCAGCTCCAATCCGGCGCCAAGCGCCACGCCCTCGATCGCGGCGACGATGCATTTCGGGCTGGACTCGATCAGGGTGCAAAGCGTGGCGACCGTCGGCCCCACCCCGGCACCGGGTTCGCCCCAGGGAAGGCCGGCGCTGAACCCGCCGCCCGCGCCGCGCAGGACGATGCCCTTAACGCCCGGATCGGCGATAAGCCCGGTCAGGATCGCGGCGAGTTCGGCCCGCAGATCCGGTGTCAGAGCATTGCGCGGCGGCGCGTTCAGCAGCACCTCGGCCAGCGGCCCGTTCCGGCGCAGCACCGCCCTGCCCGCTCCGTCCGCTGTCGCCTGTCCTTCCGCCGTCATCCGCCGCCCGCCCCCGTTCGGGGCATTGAAGCGGCAGCGGCACGGAAAGGCAATGGCTTCAGGCGGTTCAGGCGCGCGGACCCGCAGCCGGCGCCTTGGCGTCGCGGGCGGGCATAACCTCGGCAAGGCCGCGCATCTCGGCCAGCAGGCGGTCGAGCGCGGATTTTCCGTTCCGCGCCTCGCGGGCGGGCTGGCGGGCTGGCTGGATCAGAGTGTCCATTCTGGCGATCTTTCCGGGTTCGGGCCGCCGGTCAGGCGGCGCAGTTCTTGCAGATGGCGACCAGAGGCAAATCCTCTGGCCAAAGCGTGTCGATTTCGGATCCGCAGATCCGGCAGATGCCACCCTCGATCAGGTCGAGCGCCAGTTCGATCATCCGCAACCCCGGCGCATGGCCCGCGCTGTCGGGGTTCCCGCCGGACAATCCCCACCGAAACCTGTCCACCCGGACCGAAACCTCGGCGATCCGGGCGAGAAGACGGGCTTTGCGGGCCTTTGTCTCCGACATGCCGGCCACTCCATCCTGCGCAGAGAGGGATAGGCGGATCCGACGGGCGCCACATTGATGCAGGTCAAGCCGCGCGGCGGGGCGCGGAGCGCAAAGGCCGGGTCGGAACGCCTCCGGCCGCGGGCCTACCCGCGCGCGATGAGATGAAGGGGTCGCCATTCCGACAGCCGCATCCCGCGCCATCGGTCAGCCCGCGCGAAGGGCCAGGGGATTGCGGCAGACAAAGAGCGCAGGCACTTGCCGGATATGGTGCGGCGACGGCACATGTCGGATCCGGGGACCGTGCCGCTTGCCACCGCGAAAAGACGTCGCCGTCGCGGCGAAGCGCGCGTCGATGGGCCTGTGTAAACGGAGTCCCGCAAATGGATCGGCGGACTTCCTTCCGCCATGACGCGGGTCTATGGTGCGAGCCGCGCAAACGACAGGAAGAGAATGCCGATGGATATCCGCGCCCTGACCCCCGACTATGCCGTCTCGCCGCAGATCGAGCCTGCGGACCTCGCCGCGATCCGCGCGGCCGGCTATACGGTGATCATCGACAATCGCCCCGACCACGAGATCCCGGCCGATCTGCACACCGATGCTATGCGCGCCGCCGCCGAGGCCGAGGGGCTGATCTTCGTCGCAAATCCGGTCATCGGCGGCCAGATCACCATGGAGAATGTCACGGCGCAGGGCGATGCGCTGGCGGCGGCGACCGGGCCGGTTCTGGCCTATTGCGCCTCGGGCAACCGGTCGTCGATCGTCTGGGCGCTGGCCAATGCCGGCGACCGGCCGGTGGATGAGTTGATCGGCATCCCCGCCCGATTCGGCTATCAGCTCGAACATCTGCGCCCGACGCTGGAGCAACTGGCCGGCGAGGCCTGAGGCTGCGGCAAGCCAAGGACACCCCCCGCTTTTTCACAGCCTGGCCCGTATAAGGTCCTGGTCCGTATGCGGTATCGGCGATACAAACCACCTCTGCCGCCGCGCCGGGCGTGCCCGTATTTTGCGATATGGCGCCGCCCTTATCCCGCATGTATCCGGCTCCGCGCCTGTCCGCCCCCAATCTATCCGGCCACGCGCAGCAGAACGGCGGGCGTGTTCTCCTGCCCCTGTGCTGCGGTCGGGTTCAGGCGCACCGCGCGCATTCCCCGGCTCTGGCCGAGCTTGCCTTCGGCCAGCCGGCGGGCATCCACCCCCTCGAAGCCGATCCGGTCCAGCATGCCGCCCGGCAGCGTCAGAAGCTCGCCCTCCTGCAACCCCGTGACCCGGGCCAGCGGCAGGGACAGCCGCGCCAGTACCGCGTCGAGCACGCATCCCGCCCCGGCAACCCGATCGGTCAGCGCCTCGGTGAAGTTCTGCGGATCCTGGCCGGCATCGGGGGCGGCCGGGGACGCGGTGTCGGCAGGACGCAGGCGTCGTCCCTGCCCCTCGGCCGGCAAGGCCAGAAGGATCCGCCCCTCGCGCCCGCCCTCGCCCAGGGACAGCCGGGCGTCGAGCACGCGATAGTCGCCATCCTCCAGCAACAGCGGCAAGGGGCGCGCATCCTCCAGGAACGAGGCATAGCGGAAACCGCCGGCCCAGATCAGATCCTCTTCCTCGGCCAGCGCATCCTCCAGCCGCACAAGCGCGTTGTCGATCAGCGGGGCGACCATGGCGGCATCGGTGCGGGTGGGCCGCCGGGGCACGGGCGCCGCGACCGCGACCCGGCCCGAGGTCTGCGATTCGACCAGGGCGGAATGGGTGGCGGGCGACAGGATCATCAGCCCCAACCCCTCGCCCGGGCCTTCCAGCAGGGCGATCAGCGCCATATCCTCGGGCAGTTCCAGCAGTTCGGCCAGCGACAGGCGGATCTGGGTCAGCGCCCGGATCTCAAGCTGCACGCGGGCCGAATCGCGCGCGGCGCGGGCCAGCGACAGCCGCCAGCCGCGATCCGCGCCCGGCAGCCCCTCGGCCCCGACCGACGGCGGCGCGGCGGCGGCAATCTTGCGCCGGATCACGCCGCGCTGTCGCATCCGCCCGGCCTCGCGCATGTCGACCGAGGTGCCGTCGTCTTTTTCCTGATCCGAGTCGCCCATCCTGAACCCCGCCGTGACCTCGATCAGGTTCCGTCAAACTCCTTTCCAAAGGATTGACGCCCGCCGCGGCGCGGCGCTTTTCAGGGCGACGCGGATGGTGCCGCCCGGCCGCCGCTTCGGCGCGCAGCGTCAGGCGGCCTCGCCGCGCAGCGACATGGCGACGCGAAAGGCCCCGCCGCCCTGCCCCGGCAGATAGGAAATCGTGCCGCCCAGATTGCCGACGATCTCGCGGCAGATGGCGAGGCCAAGGCCCGCGCCGCCCGCGCCCCCGGGATCGGCCAGACGCGCGAATTTCTGAAAGATCAGCTTGCGGCGGTCGCGAGGAATGCCCGCGCCGTTGTCGATGAAGTCGATCGTCACCCGCCCGCCCCTCTGGCGCACGGCGATGCGCAACTCCGGCCGGGGCGCCGCGCAATATTTGCGGGCATTGGCGATCAGATTGATGAAAACCTGGATCAGCCGGTCGGCATCGGTGTAAAGCACGATGTCCTCGGCCGAGGTGTCGCGGGTGATTGTGAACAATCGTTCGGGTCGGGTGTGGCTGGCCGAGGCGAGCGCCCGGTCGATCATCCGACCCAGATGCGCGGGCGCGGGGTTCAACTGCACCGCGCCGCTTTCCAGGATCGACAGATCCAGCAGATCGTCGAGCAGCCGGGTCAGCCGCACCGCCTCGTCATGGATGATCTGGCCGAATCGCGCGACCTCGGCCACCGGCGCGCCTTCGGCCAGCATCTCGGAAAACGCCCGGATCGAGGTCATGGGGGTGCGCAATTCATGGCTGATCTGGCCGAGGAAGGCGTCTTTCTGCTGCGAGATCTGGGTCAGCGCCTCGTTCGCCTCGCGCAGCGCCCGCGCGGTGCGGGTCAGTTCCTCGCGTTGGCTTTCCAGCTCGGCGGAATGCTCCATGATCTGCGCGGTCTCGTTGGCCACCGCCATCAGATCCTCGACCGAAACGGTTGCGCGCCCGACCAACTGGCTGATCATCGCATGGGCCGTCGCGGCCCCCACCGCGCCGGCAAGCTGGCGCTCCAGCCCGGTGACGAAATCCGGCCCAGGATCGGGCAGCAGCCCCGCCTTGCCCTGCGCCCGCGCGCCGGCCTCGAAGAAGGCCTGCGCCTCCTCCTCGCCCAGGATGCGCTGCGCCATGGCCAGCAGCGCCTCGGGTTCGGCCTGGCCCCTTTCCCATCCGCGCGGGCCGGAGGTTTCGGCATCGAAGACATTGACGAAGGCCGCGCCCTGCATCCGCTCCACCGGGTCGGGAAAGGTCACCAGCGAGCCGGCGCAATAGACCAGCGTGTTCAGCGCCATGGACCACAGGATCGCATGGACCAGCGGGTCCATGCCGGTAATGCCGAACAAGGCCTCGGGCCGCAATGCGCCGACGCCCCAGGGGCCATGGGAGAAGACCTCGGCCGGAATGACGGCTCCGGGGCCGAAGGAGGGCAGGAAAAGCGTCCAGGCCCAGACGGCGAAGCCGGTGATCATCCCGCCCGCCGCGCCGACCCGCGTCGCCCCGCGCCAGAACAGCCCGCCAAGCAGCGCGGGCAGCACCTGCGCCACCCCTGCGAATGCGATCAGCCCGATGGCCGCCAGCGCCCCCGCCCCGCCCGACAGGCGATAGTAGGCCAGCCCGAGCGCCAGCACCCCGGCAATCGACAGCCGCCGCGCCATCAGCACGAACCGCCGCAGATCGCCCGACACCGCCCTCGGCCGCATCCACAGCCAGGCGGGCGTCAGCACATGGTGCGGGACCATGGTGGCAAGTGCAATCGCCTCGACGATCACCATCGAGGT
>JAATGA010000134.1 GCA_015654855.1 Rhodobacterales bacterium | reverse complement strand
GCACCGTGCAGAACGACATCATCAAGGAATATCTCTCGCGCGGGACCTACATCTGCCCGCCCGCGCCCAGCCTGCGGATGATCACGGATGTTGCGGCCTACACCCAGGGGGCGCTGCCGAAATGGAATCCGATGAACGTCTGCTCCTACCACCTGCAAGAGGCCGGTGCGACGCCGGAGCAGGAGCTTGCCTATGCGCTCGCCACCGCCTGTGCGGTGCTCGACGATCTGAAGGGCAAGGTCGCGGTGCAGGATTTCCCGAATATGGTCGGGCGGATTTCTTTCTTCGTGAACGCCGGCATCCGCTTTGTCACCGAGATGTGCAAGATGCGCGCCTTCGTCGATCTGTGGGACGAGATCCTGCTGGAACGCTATGGCATCCAGGACGCGAAATACCGCCGCTTCCGTTATGGCGTGCAGGTGAACTCGCTCGGCCTGACCGAGCCGCAGCCGGAGAACAACGTCTACCGCATCCTGCTGGAAATGCTGGCCGTCACCCTGTCGAAGAAGGCCCGCGCGCGCGCTGTGCAGCTGCCCGCCTGGAACGAGGCGCTTGGCCTGCCCCGCCCCTGGGATCAGCAATGGTCGCTGCGGATGCAGCAGATCGTGGCCTATGAGACCGACCTTCTGGAATATGACGATCTGTTCGACGGCAACCCGGCGGTGGACCGCAAGGTCGAGGCGCTGAAACAGGGCGCGCGGGCGGAACTGGCGCAGATCGACGCGATGGGCGGCGCAGTTGCGGCGATCGACCATATGAAATCGCGCCTCGTCGAGGCCAATGCCGACCGCATCGCCAGGATCGAGGCGGGCGAGACCGTCGTCGTCGGCGTCAACCGCTGGACGCAAGCCGAACCCTCGCCGCTGACCGCAGGGGATGGCGCGATCATGGTGGCCGACGCCCATGCCGAAGCCGACCAGATCGCCCGCCTCAGCGCCTGGCGTGCCGGCCGGGACGAGGGCCGCGTCCGCGCGGCGCTCGCCGAGGTCCGCGCCGCCGCCCTGTCGGGGGCGAACATCATGCCGCCCTCGATCGAGGCCGCCCGTGCCGGGGCCACGACCGGCGAATGGGGCGATGTGGTCCGCAGCGCCTTTGGCCAGTATCGCGGCCCGACCGGCGTGTCGAAGAACCCCTCGAACCGGACCGAAGGCCTCGATCCGATCCGCGAGGCGGTGGATGCGGTTTCCGCTCGCCTCGGCCGCAGACTGAAATTCGTGGTAGGCAAGCCCGGCCTCGACGGCCATTCCAACGGGGCCGAGCAGATCGCCGCCCGCGCCCGCGACTGCGGGATGGACATCCATTACGAGGGCATCCGCCTGACGCCCGCCGAAATCGTCGCCGCCGCCGCCGAACAGCGCGCGCATGTCCTGGGCCTGTCGATCCTGTCGGGCAGCCACCTGCCGCTGATCGCCGAGGTGATGGAGCGGATGAGCGCCGCGGGCCTGTCAGCCCCGGTCGTCGTCGGCGGCATCATCCCCGAGGACGACGCGGCGAAACTGCGCGCCATGGGCGTCGCCGCCGTCTATACGCCCAAGGATTTCGAGCTGAACCGGATCATGATGGACATCGTGGGCCTGGTAGACGCCGAGGCTCAGGCGGCCTGAGGGCGAGTCACCGGAAGGCGGCCCCGTCCTCTTGACCCAAATACTCGACTGCCGCCAGTGCCGCCACTTCAGAGGCCAAGGCAGGATACGGCGGCGCCCCTCGGCCCTGCTCAGCCGCCGCTCAGTTCCAGCCCCAGCATCACCCCCCAGGGGAAGGCAAGCGGCGCATAGGATGCGCGCGCCGAACCGCCCGCGGGCAGCACCGCCTGCGAGGCATCCCAGGCCCCGGCCTTGCGGCTTCCGGTCAGTTCCAGCGCCTCGGGCGTGGCGAAGGCCGCCGCCAGATGCGCGCCGTCCGGCGGCCCACCCGGCAGGGCCTCGGCCACCGCCGTCTCGGCCAGCACCCCGGCCAGCCAGTCGAGCCGTTCCGGCCCGACCACTGGCAGACGCGACAACAGGCTGACCGCCAGCCGCGCGGGGCAGCCGCCATGGTCGATCACCAGGACCTCGCCGCCGGTGAGGCTCAGCACATGGCGGAGCGTGCCCGCGCCATGATCGATCTGCGTCGCCACCGCGCCTACCCCGACATGCAGCACGAACCGCTCCGCCGGATCCGGCGGCGGATCGCAGGCCAGCACCGGACCGGCGCAGAGGGAAAGGACCAGGGCAAGAAAGCGTCGCATCGCCCCAGAAAGCCATGCGCGCGCCTGGGGCGCAAGGGCCGCAACGGCCCCTTCCCCCCGCCGGATTCCCCGCATAGCCTTGCGACCTGGGCCAACGGCCCGCCAGGAACCCAGACGGATAAGACCAGATGAGCACCCATATCGGCGCGAAACCCGGCGAGATCGCCGAAACCGTCCTGCTGCCGGGCGACCCCTTGCGCGCCCGTTGGGCGGCCGGGACCTTCCTCGACAACCCGGTTCTGGTGAACGAGGTGCGCGGGATGCTGGGCTACACCGGCACCTGGCGCGGCCATCCCGTCACCATCCACGGCACCGGCATGGGGATGCCCTCGCTGTCGATCTACGTCAACGAACTGATCCGCGACTACGATGCGAAGACCCTGATCCGCATTGGATCGGCCGGGGGGATGCAGCCGCAGGTGAAGGTGCGCGACGTGGTTCTGGCGATGTCCGCGACCACCACCGGCACGCCCTCCTCCACCATCTTCCGCGAGGCGCATTACGCCCCGACTGCCGATTTCGGCCTGCTGAAAGCGGCATGGGAGGCTGGCCTGGCACGGGGCATCCCCCTGCACGCGGGACAGATCTTCTCCTCGGATACCTTCTATGACGAGCGCCCCGACCTCGACGAACAGATGCGCCGCCATGGCGTCCTTTGCGTCGAGATGGAGGCGGCGGAGCTTTACACCCTCGCCGCCCGCTATGGCCGCAGGGCGCTGGCGGTGCTGACGATCTCGGACCATCTGCTGACGCATGAGGCGCTGCCGTCCGAGGATCGGGAGCGGAGCTTTGGCGATATGGTGGAAATCGCTTTGACCGCCGCCTTCGCCTGACGCCGGGTTCAGGCCGACAGGAAATCCGCCACCCGCGCGGCGGCGGCGCCGCGCGGCAAGGGCCGTGCCGACCACAGCCGCAGGCCCTCCGCCATCGGCACCCGCAGGGCAAAGGGCGCGACCAGCCGGCCCGAGGCCAGGTGCCCCGCGACCAGCGGCCCATGCCCGATCAGCACACCTGCGCCATTCGCCGCCTCTTCCACCGCGAGCGCGTAGAGCGACAAGACCGGCCCGCGCGGCTCGATCCCCTGCCCGGGCGCGGCATGGTCGAGCCAGGCCTGCCAGTCCCCGGCCCAGGTTGCATCGCTGAGACAGGGCACCGATGCCAGATCCGCGGGCGCGCGCAGCCGGGCCGCGAGGGCCGGGGCGCAGACCGGAAAGATCGTATCCGCCGCGACCAGCCGCCCCTCGCCCCCGATAAACAGGTTCAGGTCGTAGGGCGCGCGCTTCAGGTTCGGCGGGGCCTCAAGTGCCGTGACCGAGACCGCGATTTCCGGCGCGGCGGCGCGAAGGCCGGGCAGACGCGGCGACAGGTAAAGCTGTGCGATGGCCGGCAAAGTGGCGATATGCACGACCTGCGGCGCGGCCCCGGCGCGCAGCACCCCTGCCGCCTGGGCCAGCGCATCGAAGGCCGCCGTCAGCCCGGGCGCCGCGTCGCGCCCCAGGGCCGTCAACCGCACCCCGCGCGCGTGGCGTTCAAACAACGGCGCGCCCAGTTCCGCCTCCAGCGCCTTGATCTGCGCGGTCACGGCACCCGGCGTCACCCCCAGTTCCGCCGCCGCCGTGGTGAAGCCGCCAAGCCGCGCCGCCGCCTCAAAGGTGCGCAGAGCGGTCAGCGGCAGGGAACGCGGCGGTGGCGGGGCGACGGGCATGGCTCAAGACCTGGTTTTCCTAAGCCTGGATATTCGCAAAACTGAATTGCCCGCAAGCCCCGCCCGCCCTACCCCTTTGCATAAAAGGAGAGCCGCCAATGACCTGTCTGACCGCCCGCCCCTGGGTGCCTGCCGGTTGCGAGGCGCTGATCGCCCGCATCGCCACTGAGACCGCCGCCGCCCCTGCCGCGACCGTCGCCACGCGGATCGAGGCGCTCGCGACGAAAAGCGCCGATATCCACGACCGCGAATGCTTCAACCTGAATCCCGCGACCAATGTTATGAACCCGCGGGCGGAACGGCTGCTCTCCAGCGGCATGGGCTCGCGTCCCTCGCTCGGCTATCCGGGCGACAAATACGAAACGGGGCTTGAGGCGATCGAGGAAATCGAGGTCATCGCCGCCGAACTCGCGGCCGAAGTCTTCGGCGCGGCTCATGCGGAGATCCGCGTCGGATCGGGGGCGCTGGCCAACCTTTACGGCTTCATGGCACTGGCGAAGCCGGGCGATCATATCATCGCCCCGCCCGGCAGCATCGGCGGCCATGTCACCCACCATGCGGCGGGCTGCGCCGGACTCTACGGGCTGATCACCCATGACGCCCCGGTCGATGCCGACGGCTATACGGTGGACCTCGACGCGCTGCGGGCGCTGGCGCTGAACGTCCGCCCCCGGATCATCACCATCGGCGGCAGCCTGAACCTGTTCCCCCATCCGGTGCGCGAAATCCGCGCCATCGCGGATGAGGTCGGCGCACATGTCCTGTTCGACGCGGCGCATCAATGCGGGATCATCGCCGGCGGCCTTTGGGCCAACCCGCTGGACGAAGGCGCGCATCTGATGACGATGAGCACTTATAAATCGCTCGGTGGGCCGGCGGGCGGGCTGATCGTCACACGGGATGCGGCGATTGCCGAGAAGTTGGACCATATCGCCTTTCCGGGCCTGACCGCCAATTTCGACGCGGCCAAATCGGCGGCGCTCGCGATGAGTCTGCTCGACTGGCGCGTTTACGGCGCGGCCTATGCGAAGGCCATGGCCGAGACCGCCCATGCCTTCGCCCAGGCCCTCTCCGGCCACGGGCTGAAGGTCTTCGGCGCGGATCGGGGCTTCACCGCCTCTCATCAGTTCGCGGTCGAGGCAGCGGCTTTCGGCGGCGGCCAGGCAGCGTCAAAAACGCTGCGCAAGGCGGGTTTCCTCGCCTGCGGGATCGGCCTGCCGGTCGCCCCCGTCGAGGGCGATCTGAACGGGCTGCGCATCGGCACGCCGGAACTGGTGCGCCGGGGCGTGACCCTCGCCGACATCCCCGCGCTCGCCGCCCTGGTGGCCGAAGCGCTGAAGTCGAACGACCCCGCCGCGCTCGCTCCGCGCACCGCCGAACTGCGCAAGGGTTTTACGGGCGTACATTACGTCCACGGCTGACAGGTCGGGACAACAAAATGGGCGCCACGAGGCGCCCATTTTCAGTTCTCGCCGTAGCGGCCGAGATCAGAACCGGCCGGTCACGGCGACCCACAGATGTCGGCCGTCGATGATGTTGCGGTTCTCGGTCATGCTCGTCGTCTCGTCGAACAGATTGTAGATGGCGGCGCTGACGCTGACGGTTTCGTTGACCGCGTAATCGACACCGATATCCACGGTTTGATAGGCGCCGTATTTACGCCCGGTGGCGCCGTTGATCACAACCGGCGTGCCATCGGTGCCGATCCGGGCGCCCGCGGCAATCTCGCTGCCGTGATAGTTCGCCCCCAGCCATGCGTCCAGCCCCTCGACCGGAGTCATCCAGTCCAGCCGCAGGCTCGCCATATGCTCGGGGGTCCGCGCCAGCGGGAAACCTTCGTAGTCGCCGGTTTCCTGCTTCGAGTCGGTGTAGGTGTAGTTGGCCCGCATGGTCAGCGACGGGGTCACTTCCCAGTCGGCGGTCAGTTCCACCCCTTTGATCGTCGCGCGCGAAACGTTGCGGTTGTACCAGATGCGATAGCTTTGCGAACTGCCGTCGGCCGCGACATAGGACGGTCCGGTCCAGTATTCGACCGGCGATGTCAGGTAGTTTTCGATCTTGTCCTTGAAGCGGGTGTAGAACACCGTCGCGCCCAGATCGACGACCTCGCCATCCCACAACGTCGCAAGCTCGACACTGACCGAGCTTTCGGGTTCAAGACCCGGATCCGCGATGATGACGCCGCAGGTCTTTGTGGTGCGGCAGTTGCCGCCGCCGGTAGTATAGGCATAGCCCGGCGCGATCGAGCGGATGTCGGGGGCCCGGAACCCGGTCGAAACGCCGCCCTTGACCGTCAGGTTCTCGGAAGCGGCCCAGACACCGTAAAGCCGCGG
>JAATGA010000320.1 GCA_015654855.1 Rhodobacterales bacterium | reverse complement strand
TCAGCCGCCGGTCGCGGGGGCTGTGGGTGCGGCTTCGGGCTGGACCGGAGTGGCCGGGGCAGCGCAGATGGCGGTCAGATCGTTGTAGCGCCCGACCACCCAGCCAGGCGCATCGCTCGGCACCACCGAGTTGATCTTGTCCTGAAACGCCGCGAAGACCCTGGCCGAGCGCGAATCGTCCACCATCGGCACGGTATTGGCCGCGACCGCCCGGTCATAGACCAGCAGCGCCACCCCCACCAGCACCACGCCGCGCACCACGCCGAACAGGAACCCCAGCCCCTGATCGAGACCGCCCAGGATCGACCGCTGCACCGCCGAGGAAAACAGCGGCGTGAAAAGCGAAGCCACGATCAGTGCCACCGCGAAGACGGCGGCGAACGAGGCGAGGATCGACAGTTCGCAGGAATCGCGCAGGAAATCGCCCACCACCGGCAGTTCGGCGACCAGAGGCTGCACGCTCTTGGCGAAGATGAAGGCAAGGATCGCGGCGGCGATCCAGCCGACGATCGCCATCGCCTCGCGCACCAGGCCGCGCGAATAGGCCAGAACCGCCGAAACGACGATCACGGCCGCGACGACCCCGTCGACAATGGTGAAACCTTCCATAATCCCTCGTCCCTTCGGGCGCCGTCCCGCGCCCTGTCTGCCGCGCCTATCCCGCGCCGAACATCTGGCCGACAACGGCGGTCAGGTCGGGCATCTCGCGCATGTTCACGCCCTCGACCGGGGCGAATTTCGACCGGGCGGGGGCAACCGCCTGTGAAAAACCAAGTTTCGATGCCTCTTTCAACCTGTTTTCCGTCTGCGACACCGGCCGCAGCGCCCCGGAGAGGGAGATTTCGCCGAAAATCACCGTTTCCGCCGGAATGGCCACATCCTCGCGGGCCGAAAGCAGCGCCGCCGCCACCGCCAGATCGGCGGCAGGTTCGGTGACGCGCATTCCCCCGGCCACGTTCAGGAACACGTCGAGCCCGGCAAAGGGGATGGCGCAGCGCGATTCCAGCACGGCGAGGATCATCGACAACCGCCCCGAATCGAGACCCACCACCGTGCGGCGCGGCGTGCCGAGGGTCGAGGGCGCGACCAGCGCCTGGATCTCGGTCAGCACCGGCCGCGTGCCCTCGATCCCGGCGAAGACCGCGGATCCCGGGCTGGGCTGACCCCGGTCGGACAGGAACAGCGCCGAAGGGTTGGTGACCTCGGACAATCCGCCGCCGGTCATCTCGAACACGCCGATCTCGTCCGCCGGGCCGAAGCGGTTTTTAACCGCGCGCAGGATGCGGAATTGATGGCCGCGCTCGCCCTCGAAATACAGCACCGTATCGACCATGTGCTCGACGACGCGGGGGCCGGCGATCTGCCCCTCTTTGGTGACATGGCCGACGAGGATCACCGCGACGCCCCGCCTTTTGGCGAAGGTGACAAGCTCATGCGCCGCCGCGCGGACCTGGGCGACCGATCCGGGTGCGGCCTCGACCGTATCCAGCCACATGGTCTGGATCGAATCGATCACCACCAGGCCGGGGCGCTCGGCATCCAGCGTCGTCAGGATGTCGCGCAGGCTCGTCTCGGCCCCAAGCGCCACCGGCGCCTCGGCCAGCCCCAGGCGCGCGGCGCGCATCCGCACCTGGGCCGAGGCCTCCTCGCCCGAGATATAAAGGCATTTCAACCCGCGCGCGGCGAAGGCGGCGGTGGCCTGGAGCAGTAGCGTGGACTTCCCGATCCCCGGATCGCCGCCGACGAGAATCGCCGAGGCCGGCACCAGCCCGCCGCCCAGAACCCGGTCGAACTCGCCGATGCCGGAAAGGCTGCGCGGCGGCGGCGCCTCTTGCGTGGCGAGGTCGCTCAGCGGGATCATCCTGCCCTTCGCGCCGAGCGCGCGAGGGCCGGCGGACAAGGCCGCCTCTTCGATGATCGAGTTCCAGGCGCCGCAGGCATCGCAGCGCCCGGCCCATTTCGGGAAGGAAGCGCCGCAGGCGGTGCAGGTGAAGGATTGGACGGGTGCTTTGGCCATGGCCGGGGAAGTGACCCCAACGCCCCCGCCTCTGCAAGCGGAATCCGGGTCGGGCGCCCTGCCCTTCTGCAACTGTCACGGTCCGCACCCGGCCCGGTCGGAACCTGCGGCGGGGCGTCGCGATCCGGGGCCTTGACCTTCCGGTAACTGGAAACCTTATCTGGCGCAGGCGACGATAAAAGGACGCCCCCGTGACCAGCCACAGCCGCTTTCGCCTTGAAGGAATGACCTGCGCCTCTTGCGTGGCGCGGGCGGAGCGGGTTTTGCGCTCGGTGCCGGGCGTCACCGGGGCGGTCGTGAACCTTGGCACCCATACGGCGGATGTCGATTTCGACGCCCCGGCGACTCCGGCCGAGATGGCGGCGAAGCTCGGCAAAGCCGGCTATCCGGCGCGACGGGAACAGCTTGTCCTCGGTATCGACGGGATGACCTGCGCCTCTTGCGTCGCGCGGGTCGAGCGGGTGCTGAAGGCGCAGCCCGGCGTCGCGGAAGCGACGGT
>JAATGA010000269.1 GCA_015654855.1 Rhodobacterales bacterium | reverse complement strand
CTGAGGTGCGTCATGGTATGGTCGTGGGGGCGCCGGATGTCGCGGACCATGGCAACTGCGTCGGAGAGAGCTGACGTCATCGCGGGCAACCGTGGGCATCAGGGGCTCCTTGCTGGTGGTTCGGGTCCAGTATCGGCCGGCGGTGGCGGAGTGGCGAGCCGGACTTCACCATGAATGCGACGGGCGCAACACCAGGATGCGGCAGGCGCGAATCTCCAGCTTGGATTTCCATGGCAGGAAGCGGCCCGCGCAAGCAGGATCGGGGCAAGAGAGGCTGGCGCAGGCAGGGCTGGGGCAACCCGGGATCGGCGCAAGGCGGATGAGTGCCACGGGGGAGAAGGCCACGGGGAGAAGGCCGAAGCGACGAAAGGGAGAAGGCCAGAGGGGAGAAGGCCACGGGGGAGAAGGCCGAAGCGACGAAAGGGAGAAGGCCAGAGGGGAGAAGGCCACAGGGAGGAAGGCCACGGGGGAGAAGGCCGAAGCGACGAAAGGGAGAAGGGAAGGAGGCAGCAGGCGGATCGAGGCGAAAACGGCCCTGTTTCATTGGCCTGAGCCGACCCCGGAGACGGCCCGTGCCGTTCAGCGGCGCGGCGCGTTTCAGCGGCTTGATCCTTTGCCGCAGCTGAATCAGACAGTCGCGCCGTCAACCACCGGCGACTGCAGTTTCGACAAGAAATCGTCCCGGCCGAGTCACCCGGCCTCAAACCCGGGAGACCTTGGCCTCAGCCGAACGGGCGCAGCACCACGCGCCCCGGTTCGCCGCCCGCCACCGCCTGGTAGGCGGCCACTGCGTCGTCCAGCGCGAAGCGACGAACGATCGGGGCAGCGTGATAGTCGCCGGCCTCGAAGCCGGGGCGCAGCGCCTCGAGCACGTCAGCCGAGGCCGTCAGGTCCAGTTTCAGCGTGTCGACCCCGATCAGGCGGCTCTCGTTGTGGTAGAAGTCCGCCAGGTCGAACGTCACTTCGCGACCGCCCGTGACACTCATTTCCACCAGCCGGCCGCGCAGTCTGAGGCAATCCAGCGCGTGGCGGAACATCACCCCACCGACGCAGTCCAGCACCACGTCGGCACCGCCTCCGAGCGTCGCCTTGCGCACCGCCGGCGGGATGTCCGCGCCGTCGGCGATCAGGGAGAGGCCGGTCTGCGTGATCGCGGCGCCCGGGCGCGGAGGCCGGCGGTCCGTGCCGATGATGTGCGCGCCGATGCGGCGGGCGATCTGCACCGCCGCGTTGCCGACGCCGCCGCTGGCCGCGATGATCAGCACCGTCTCGCCCGCGCGTAGATCCGCGCCGTCCACCAGCCCCCGCCAGGCGGCGAGGAAGTTCACCCCGACCGAGGCCGCCTGTTCGAAGTCCAGCGTGGACGGCTTGCGCCGCAGGCTGGAAGCCGGGACCAGGATGTATTCCGCATGCGATCCATCACGGGTGAAGCCGGTGTCACCGCCGGTGCCCCAGACCTCGGCGCCGATCCATGCCGCCGGCCCGGCCTCGACCACGCCGGCGAAATCCCGCCCCGGCGTTCGCGGCAACGTCGTCTGCGCCATCGCGCCGGCCACGTTCTTGACGTCGCTCGGATTGATCGACGCGGCTTCGATCCTGATCAGGGCTTCATCTTCGCCCGCGACCGGGTCCGCTAATGCCTCGACGGTCAGCACGTCCGGCTTGCCGTGGCGGCTCATTCGGACAGCTTTCATCGCAGTGTCTCCGTGACGGGTGCCGCGTCGCTTGACGCGGCGATCAATCGGACGACACTGCCCCAACCGCGCGACGGGGGAAACACCGGCTGGGGGTTCTTCCCGTTCGGGAATGAGCGGCCTCAACGGCGAGAAGAGGAAACAGTGCAATGAGCGACGTCACGATCCTGGCGACTGGGTTTGGCTTTCCGGAGGGCCCCGTGGTCTGCAAGGACGGCTCGGTCATTCTGACCGAGATCCGTAACAATCAGTTGTCCAAGGTCGCGCCCGACGGCAGTTCCAGCGTGTTCTCCCGCTGCGGCGGCGGACCGAACGGCCTGGCTTTCGGACCGGACGGGGCGCTGTATCTGTGCAACAATGGCGGCAGCCGGTACGTCGAGGGCTACTCGATGGGGGTCGCGCCGCATCCGGACTACAAGTTCGGCTATATCCAGCGGATCGACCCGAAGACGGGCGAGGCCAAGACCCTTTACACCGAGGTTGACGGCCACAAGCTGTCGGCGCCGAACGATATCGTGTTCGACACCCAGGGCGGCTTCTACTTCACGGACCTGGGCAAGCGGTATGCCCGGCATCGCGACCACGGCGGGATCTACTACGCGTTGCCGGACGGCTCGAAGGTCATTGAGATCGCCTACCCGATCCTCAGCCCGAACGGCTGCGGCCTGTCGCCGGATGGCAAGACCCTGTATGCGGCCGACACCGAGGGTGCGCGGCTTTGGGCGTTCGACATCGAGGCACCGGGGGTCTTGCGCAAGCCGGCGCCGCACGCCCACCACAGCGGCCGGGTGATCGCCG
>JAATGA010000013.1 GCA_015654855.1 Rhodobacterales bacterium | reverse complement strand
GGGGCAGATTGAAGTTGCGGGCTGAATCCCACAAGCGCTAGACAAATGGCATAACAAAAAAACTACCTATGGAGCAGTAAAGATGAACAAGGTTGCCATTCTGGCGCTTGCCGGACTCATGCTCGCGCATCAGGCGGGTGCCGCCGAAGTCATCGGGGCCGAAGCCGGGCTCGAATATTCGGATTTCAGCAGCGGCTCGGACGATCTCGACAAATCCTCGGCTTTCGGCTCGCTCGAAGTCGGCTTCACCGACCAACTCTCGATCCAGGGCGACCTGACCTTCTCGCGCCTCGGCTTTGTCGGTGCGGATTCGCAATCGCTTGGCCTGCACGCGATCTACAACGTCGCCCCCTCCGTCTCGCTCGGCATCTTCGCCGGCAAGGACTGGATCGAAGGCGGCAACGCGACCTTCTACGGGATCGAGGCCGGCGGCGCCCTCGACCGGATCCGGGGTGAAACCTACCTGGGCGCCATCGACGACGGCGACGAGAGCTATACCCAATTCGGCATCCGGGGCGATTTCGCCGCCTATGACTTCCTGACCGTGGGCGGTCGGTTCGACTATGTGGACGCCGACATCAGCGAGTTGTCGCGCCTGTCGGTGACCACCGCCTTCACCAACGGCAATTTCGAGATCACCGGCGAGCTGGGCCGCGCCCATGCCGAGGGCGAGAACGAAACCTTCTTCGGTGTCGGCGCCAGGATGAACTTCGGTCAGCGTCCGGGCACGACGTTTGAAAAACGCGGTCTGATTTCGATTTTGCCGGGTCTCTGATCCGCAGTCCGATCGGCGGCGGGGGGCGGACCGGGGACGGCCCGCCCCCTTGCTTTACCCGGGGCGAATAGGCCCGGCACTGCCAGAACGGCGCCTTGCCAGCGCGAGGGCGCGCGGCTACATCCGGGCGCATGGATACACTTCACATCATTGGCGGCGGCATGGCGGGGTCCGAGGCCGCCTGGCAGGCCGCCCAACTGGGCGTGCCCGTCGTGCTGCACGAGATGAGGCCCACCACCGGCACCTTCGCCCACCGCACCGGCGATTTCGCCGAGATGGTCTGTTCCAACTCGTTCCGCTCCGACGATGACGAGCGCAATGCCGTGGGCTTGTTACATTGGGAGATGCGGGCGGCGGGCGGCCTGATCATGGAGATGGCCGCCCGTCACCGCCTGCCGGCGGGTGGCGCGCTGGCGGTCGACCGCGATCCTTTCGCCGCCGATGTGACCGCCCGTCTGCGGGCGCATCCGCTGATCGAGATCGCCCCGGGCGAAATCGCCGAACTGCCGGTCGAGGGGCAGTGGATCGTCGCGACCGGCCCACTGACCTCCGGCGCGCTGGCGGAAAGCATCCGTTCCGTGACCGGAGCCGACAGCCTCGCCTTCTTCGACGCCATCGCCCCCATCGTCTATGCCGAGACAATCGACATGGGCCTGGCCTGGCGGCAAAGCCGCTACGACAAAGGTGAGACGGAGGAGGAACGCACCGCCTATATCAACTGCCCGATGACGCGCGAGGACTACGAGGGTTTCATCGACGCGATGCTGGCCGCCGACAAGGCCGTGTTCCACGAGGGCGAGACGGCGGGTTATTTCGACGGCTGCCTGCCCGTCGAGGTCATGGCCGAACGCGGGCGAGAGACCCTGCGCTTCGGCCCGATGAAGCCGGTCGGCCTGACCAACCCGCATCAGCCCGACCGCAAACCCTATGCCGTCGTGCAACTGCGCCGCGACAATGCGCTCGGCACGCTGTACAATATCGTGGGCTTTCAGACCAAGATGAAGCACGGCGCGCAAGTCGATGTTTTCCGGCGGATTCCGGGGCTGCAAAATGCCGGATTCGCCCGGCTGGGCGGCATCCATCGGAACACCTTCATCAACTCGCCCACGCTGCTCGACGACCATATGCGGCTGCGTCTGCGGCCCAATCTGCGCTTCGCCGGTCAGGTAACGGGGGTCGAGGGCTATGTGGAAAGCGCCGCCATGGGGCTGCTCGCGGGCCGGATGGTGGCGGCAGAGATCCTAGGCCGAGACCTGGCCCCGCCACCGCCCGACACGGCGATGGGGGCGCTGATCACCCATATCACAGGCGGGGCCGAAGCGAAGACGTTTCAGCCGATGAACGTCAACTTCGGCCTTTTCCCCCCGATCGACGCGCGCGGCGGGCGCAAGGGGCGAAAGGATCGCTACAAGGCCTATACAGACCGGGCGAAAACATCGTTCACCGAGTGGCTTGCGGGGCAAAGCTAAGGCGATGGGTGAACTCGTCACCCGCTTTGCTCCTTCGCCCACCGGGCCGCTGCACCTGGGCCATGCTTTCTCGGCCCTGGTGGCGCATGACATGGCGCGCGCGGCGGGCGGGCGCTTCCTGCTGCGGATCGAGGATATCGACCGCAGCCGCTCGCGCCCCGAATGGGAACGGCAGTTGGTCGACGATCTGCACTGGCTGGGCATCACCTGGGACGCCCCGCCGCTCAGACAATCTGACAACCTGCCCGCCTATGCAGCCGCACTCAACCGGCTTTGGGCGCGCGGGCTGATCTATTCCTGCCGGTGCAGCCGCCGCGACATCGAGGCGGCTTTGTCCGCCCCGCAGGAGGGTGCGGAACCGCCCACAGGTCCCGACGGGTTGATCTATCCCGGCACCTGCCGTCCCGCACCCGGCTTCGTGCCGGCGGGCCCGCGCCCCGAGGGCGCGAATCTGCGGCTGAACATGAGGGCCGCGATGCGGGAGACCGGGGACCTGGCCTATACGGAAACCGGCATCGGGCCTGGCGGGCAGACCGGCGAGATCCGTATCCCGGCGGCGGCGATGATCGCGGGCACCGGCGATGTGGTCGTGGCGCGGCGGGATATGGGCACCTCCTACCATCTGTCGGTGGTCTTCGACGATGCGGCCCAGGGCGTGACCCATGTCATGCGCGGCGCCGATCTGACCGAGGCGACGCGGATTCATGTCGCGCTGCAACGCCTGCTGGACCTGCCTGCCCCGGTATATCACCACCACCGTCTGATCCGGGACGAGGCCGGCAAGCGCCTGGCCAAGCGCGACGACGCGCTGGCGCTGGCGAGATACCGTGCCGAGGGCGCGACACCCAATGACATCCGCCGGATGGTCGGTCTGGCGCAGGTCCCCGGGCCGAAGGCGGGGTGACAGGCCGACCTGCGGCAGTATCCGCATCAAGCCGGCGCAGGGAGTTCCCCACCGCACCGGCGCCCGCAGGCTGGAGCGTGAAGGCCCGCCACCGGCGCGGCGACGGCAGGCCTCTCCAGGCTCAATGCGCGGCTTTCCACTCCAGCCGCCTGGCGTGCAGCACCGGCTCGGTATAGCCCGAGGGCTGCGCCCGCCCCTCGAACACCAGGTCGCAGGCCGCGCGGAACGCCGGCCCGTCGAAACCGGGCGCCATCGGCACATAGGCGGGATCGCCCGCGTTCTGCCGGTCGACCACGGCGGCCATGCGGCGCATCGCCTCGGTCACCTGCGCCTGCGAAATCACCCCGTGATACAGCCAGTTCGCCAGCGCCTGGGACGAAATCCGGCAGGTCGCCCGATCCTCCATCAGCCCCACATCATGGATGTCCGGCACCTTTGAGCAGCCGACGCCCTGGTCGACCCAGCGGACGACATAGCCGAGGATGCCCTGCGCGTTGTTGTCCAGTTCGGCCTGCACCTCCTCCGCCGACCAGTTGATCCCGTCGGCGACCGGGATGGTCAGCAGATCGGCCAGCGTGCCGCGCGGGCCACCTTTCGCGATCTCGTCCTGGCGGGCCAGAACGTCGATGCGGTGGTAATGCGTCGCGTGCAGCGTCGCGGCCGTGGGCGAGGGCACCCAGGCGCAGGTCGCCCCCGCCTGCGGATGGGCGGTCTTCTGCTCCAGCATGGCGTGCATCAGATCGGGCATGGCCCACATGCCCTTGCCGATCTGCGCCCGGCCCTTCAGCCCGCAGGCGAGGCCGATGTCGACGTTGCGATCCTCATACGACCTGATCCATGGCCGGGTCTTCATATCGCCCTTGCGGATCATCGGCCCGGCCTCCATCGAGGTGTGGATCTCGTCCCCCGTCCGGTCGAGGAAGCCGGTGTTGATGAAGGCCACCCGGTTCTTCGCCGCCCGGATACATTCCTTCAGGTTGGCGGAGGTCCGCCGCTCCTCGTCCATGATCCCCAGCTTCACGGTGAAGCGCGGCAGCCCCAGCACCTCCTCCACCTTGTCGAAGATGGCGGAGGCGAGCGCCACCTCCTCCGGCCCGTGCATCTTGGGCTTCACCACATAGACCGAGCCGGTGGAGGAATTGCGCGCGCCGTCCCGCTTTTGCAGGTCGTGCAACGCGCAAAGCGTGGTGACGAAGGCATCCATGATCCCCTCGCCCACCTCGCGCCCTTCGGCGTCGAGGATGGCGGGGTTGGTCATCAGATGGCCGACGTTGCGGACCAGCATCAGCGCCCGGCCCTTGAGCGTGACGCTGCCGCCATCGGGGGCGGTATATGTCACGTCGGGGTTCAGGCGGCGGGTCTGCTCGCGCCCGCCCTTGACGAAAGTGTCGGTCAGATCGCCCTTCATCAGCCCCAGCCAGTTGGCATAGGCGACCACCTTGTCGGCGGCATCGACGGCGGCGATCGAATCCTCGCAATCCATGATCGCGGACATGGCCGATTCCAGCCGAATGTCGGCAATCCCCGCGCCGTCCGACCCGCCGATGGGCGAGCCCGCGTCGATAACAAGCGCGATGTGCAGCCCGTGGTTGACCAGCAGAACCTCGGTTGGGCTCTCAGCCGGCCCCTGGCAGCCCGCGAATTTCGCAGACTCCTTCAGCCCCGTCTCGCCCCCTTCGGTCGCGACGACCAGCCGCCCGCCCTCGACCCGCAGCCCGCGCGCGCCGGTCCAGGACGCGCCCGCCAGCGGCACGGCGGCATCGAGGAAATCGCGCCCCCAGGCGATCACCCGCGCCCCCCGCACCGGGTCATAGCCCTTGCCGCTCGCCGTATCGCCAAGCGCATCGGTGCCGTAAAGTGCGTCGTAAAGGCTGCCATGGCGGGCATTTGCCGCGTTCAGCGCATAGCGCGCATTCATCACCGGCACGACCAGTTGTGGGCCGGGAACCAGCGCGATCTCGGGATCGGTCGCCGCGGTCTCGATGGTGAAATCGGGGCCTTCCGGCACCAGATAGCCGATCTCGCGCAGAAAGGCGGTGTAGCCGGCGGCATCATGCGGCTGCCCCTTGCGGGCCTTGTGCCAGGCGTCGATCCGGGCCTGGATGTCGTCCCGCCGGGCCAGGGCCGCACGGTTCTGCGGACCGAAGGTCGCGACACCTTCGGCAAAGCCCTGCCAGAAGTCATCCGCCCCGATGCCCGTTCCGGGAAGCGCCTCGGCCTCGATGAACTGCGCCAGCCGCGCATCAACCTTAAGTCCGTGCCTGTCGATCCGCTCGCCCATCGCCTGTGTCCTCCTGTCCGCGCTGCGAGGGGAACGATAGGGGCGGTATCCCCGCCGGGCAATGACTTAGAGGCCGGATTTCCTTGCCCGCCATGGGTATCAGTTTCAGGAAAACCGGAACAATCGCCCCTCTCCCGCGCCCCCTTCATCCTGGCGAAAATTTCCTCGGGGGGGATCGCGCCCTTTGGGGCGTGATGGGGGGCGGAAAGCCCCCCGCCTTCGCTCAACCGGGGTCGCGCGGTCGAAGGGTCAGTCGAGCACGACCAGAGCGTGCCGCTTCCTCCCCGCCGTCAGGCGCAGCGGATCGGCGAGTTCTCCGGCCCCGAGCATCAGGTTGGGGTCGAGCACCGTCTCGTCGTTCATCCGCGCACCGCCCTCGGCAATCAGGCGCTTGGCGTCCTTGCCGGATTTCGCGAGGCCCGAGCGCACGAACAGTTGCACGATCGAGATGCCGTCGGTCACATCCGCCACGGTCAGCTTCAGCGTCGGAAGATCTTCGCCGAAACCGCCCTTTTCAAACACCTCGCGCGCCGTGGCCTCGGCGGTTTTCGCCGCCTCTTGCCCGTGCAGCAAGGTGGTGGCGATGTTCGCCAGCGTCACCTTGGCCCCGTTGATCTCGGCCCCCTGAAGCGCGCCCAGGCGGTCGCATTCCTCGACCGGCAATTCGGTGAAGATCTTCAGGAACCGGCCCACATCGGCGTCGTTCGTGTTGCGCCAGAACTGCCAGAACTCGTAAGGGCTCAGCATCTCGGCGCGCAGCCAGACGGCTCCGCTGGCGGATTTGCCCATCTTGCGCCCGTCCGAGGTGGTCAGCAGCGGCGTCGTCAGCCCGTAGATTTCCTTGTCGATCACCCGGCGGGTCAGGTCGATGCCGTTGACGATGTTCCCCCATTGGTCCGAGCCGCCCATCTGGAGCAGGCAGCCGTAACGCCGGTTCAGCTCCAGGAAGT
>JAATGA010000419.1 GCA_015654855.1 Rhodobacterales bacterium | reverse complement strand
TTTCGCCGTGCCCTCGCTGGCCTGCAAAAGCCCGGTCAGCATCTTCATGGTCGTCGACTTGCCGCAGCCGTTGGAGCCGAGGAAGCCGAAGATCTCGCCCTTGGGGATTTTGAAGCTGACATTGTCGACGGCGGTGAAATCCCCGAACCGCATGGTCAGCCCTTCGGCCTCGATGGCATAATCACCCTCGACATAGGTGATCGGGGGGATCTCGACCTTATGATGCCCTGCCCTTTCGGCCTCGGGCAGCAATTCGATGAAGGCCGCGTCCAGATTGTCGGTACCGGTGCGCTCCATCAACTCCGCCGGGGTGCCCGTTGCCAGCACATGCCCCGCATTCATCGCGACCAGCCAGTCGTAGCGGGCGGCCTCTTCCATATAGGCGGTGGCAACCAGAACGCTCATGCCAGGGCGGCCAGCGCGAATGCGGTCGATCAACTCCCAGAACTGGCGGCGCGACAGGGGATCGACGCCCGTCGTCGGCTCGTCGAGGATCAGCAGATCGGGATCATGGATCAGCGCGCAGCACAGACCCAGCTTCTGCTTCATCCCGCCCGAGAGCTTTCCTGCTGGTCGGTCGCGGAATTTATTGAGTCCTGTGGCCGTCAGCAGATCGGTGATCCGCGCCTCGCGCTCGGCCCGATCCTGGCCGAAGAGCCGTCCGAAGAAATCCACGTTCTCAAAGACCGACAGCGTGTGATAGAGGTTCTTGCCCAGCCCCTGCGGCATATAGGCAATGCGTGGACATGCCGCCTGCCGATGCCGGTCCGACCGCATGTCGCCGCCCAGCACCTGCAATTCGCCCGCCTGCATCGCCCGCGCGCCGGAAATCAGCGCAAGCAGGCTGGATTTGCCCACCCCGTCCGGCCCGATCAGACCGACCATGCGGCCATCCGGTATTTCCAGCGAAACATCATCAAGTGCCCGCACCCTGCCGTAGATAAGCGTGAGGCCACGCGCCGTTGCGACCGGGCCGGTCATTTCACAAGATTCTGCTGAAGGAACGCGGGCCATTCTGTATTGGGGTCGAGCCGCACATAGGCCATGCCGGGAAGGCCGGTTTTCACCTGACGGATGTAGCGGGCAAGGAGTTCCGGCGCGATGCGGGCGCGGACACGGAAGGTCAGCTTCAGCCGCTCTTCCTCGGTCTCGACGCTTTTGGGCGTGAACTGCGCCACATCCGAGACGAAGGACACCGTGGCCGGGATCACCACGCCCGGGGCCGCGTCCATGACCAGACGAACCTCGGTCCCGAGCTCCACCCGCCCGGCCTGCTCGGTCGGCAGAAAGAGGCTCATATAAACATCCGAGACGTCGATCATGTTGATTACCCGCCCGCCCGAGGCCAGCACCTCACCCGGCTGCGCAAGACGATATTGCACACGACCATTGCGCGGCGCGATCAGCGTTGCATCCACGATATCCGCCTGAATGCTGGCGAGACTGGCCCTGGCAGCCTCCACAGCCGCCTCTGCATCCACGATCTGCGCCTGCGCAGACCCGATTGCAGCCTTTGTTGCCGCCAGCGAGGCTTTCGCCGAGGCGAGGGCCGCGCGCGCCTTGCGCACTCCGGCGCGATCATCATCCAGCACCTGTTGGGATACGGTATTGGCCTGGGCCAGCGCCTCAGATCGCACCAGACGCCGTTCGGCCGCGTCGAGTTCCGCTTCCTGCAACTCGACATTGGCGCCTGCGGCCTCACTTTCGGCCTCGCGCTGCGTCACCAGGCTCTTCGCGGTCTCGATCGCTATATCCGCGCGGCGAATCTGCGCCTGCGCCTCGGCCTTGCGCGCTTCTAGCTGGACCATATCCATTCGCGCGAGGATCTGCCCCGCCTCGACGAAATCGCCCTCGGAAACAAACACATCTTTCAATCGTCCGCCGGATTGCGCCGCGATATCGATATCCACCGCTTCCAGCCGTCCATTGCCGCTGGCAATCCCCGCAGGCAGTGCCCCGCTGTCCATGCGGCTCCATAGAAACCAGCCGCCCAGTGCTGCAACGATGACCGCTCCGACCAGGAGCCTTTTCGTATTCGTTTTCATCCTGCCCCCGTTCGATGTGATCTGATTTGGGCGGCGGGCCGATGCCGCGTTACAATCCGGCATTCGGCTATACGCATCCCAAATTCATGTCATAGGATTCTCGCCTGGAGTCAACCGTGGTTGACTAAACATCTGCAGATGAAGATTGTCCCGAATCATGGTTCATGGGGATATTGATCAGGGATTAGAGGGGCCGTTTCCTTGGAGACATCGACAGTGCAGGCAAAAGGCAAGAAAACGCCGGCGAAGCAGCGGATATTGGCTGCGGCGGTTCGCCGCTTCTCAATGGCATCTTATGATGACACCCATCTGCGCGACATTGCGGCCGATGCTGGTGTGGACGTTGCCTATGTGCACCGCAGTTTCGGCTCCAAGGAGAAGCTCTTTCTTGCGGTTCTGTCGGAGATGTCCCAGGGCCACGGCGTAGCCGATGGTTCTCTGGCAGAGATCGCCGCACTGTTCGCCCGGCAGGTTTTCGACGATTCAATCCGTCATTCCGAATCCGATCCGGAGCCTCTCATGATCCTGATCCGCTCGCTCTCCCTGCCCGCTGCCGCCGGGCCCGTAGGCAGCCACCTTGACGATCTTTTCATAGAGCCTTTGCGAAAAAAACTTGGGGACAAGACCGGTCTGCGTGCCTCGATGGTCATGGCGATGCTGATCGGCCTGCGCATGATGCGCAGCTTTCTGAAATTGCCAGCGGTCTCAAATGCGAACCCGGAGCAGGCAGCCGAAACCATTCGACAGGCACTCGAAAAAATCATGGACCTCAATGGCGCGAAAGACGAGACCTTGTAATCATCGACAGCATCTCCTGTCTCTCACCACAATTGCGGTCCTGCTGGTCTGTGGCAAGCTCACAATAAGACATGTCGTCACCCTGCGAAGGTGGCCCATTCCAGAATTCATCTGGGCTTTTGGCCGGGCGCGGCGGCGCAATCCAATGCCGACGAAGGTCCGGATGCGGCTCTCCCCGAAGCCGATCTCATACGCCCCGCCACTTCGGCCAACGCGTTACTGAAGTGGTCTTGCAGACGGCCCACGGCAAAGCAGCAGCCTGACGGCAATACCCGCAGCAGGTCCAATAGGAACCGGAGTCGAACGCAATCACTATTCGCTCATACGGCGACAACGACCGTCT
>JAATGA010000136.1 GCA_015654855.1 Rhodobacterales bacterium | reverse complement strand
CGCGGATGCCCTGCGCGGCCATGTAAGCCTGCCAGTCCATGCGCTTGCGATGGCGCTCCTCGGAATGCAGCAAGGGGCGGCGCAGCAGATCGGCCGGCCCGTTCACCGGCCCGTGCTGCGCAAGCCAGGCGGGCGCGCAGACCGGCAGCACCTCTTAGGCGAGGAAGGGCCAGGCCCGCAGGCCGGGCCAGACGCCGGTGCCAAGGCGGCTCGACAGATCGACCTCTTCGCGGGCAAGGTCGAACACGTCGCGCTCGCTTTCCTCGATCCGCAGGCGGATGCCCGGCCAGCGCGCCTTGAACCGATCGAGGCGCGGCAGCAGCCACAGCGCCACGAAGACCGACGAGAACGAGGCGCGCACCACATCCGCCCCCTGCCCGCCCCGCAAGCCCGCGATGGCGCCATGCAGCCGGTCGAGGCTGTCGCGCACCTCGGCAAAGAGCCTTTCGCCCTCCCCCGTCAGGCTCAGCCGCCCGGGGCAGCGCCGGAACAGCGCAAAGCCGCAGGAGCGCTCCAGCGCGCGGATGGTTTTTGACACTGCCGGCTGGCTGACGTTCAACTCGCCCGCGGCCTCTGTGAAGCTCAGCCTGCGGGCGGCGGCCTCGAAGACGAAAAGGGCATTGGCCGAGGGGACGAAAGCGCGAAGCTTGTGCATAACCTCAGGTTATGTGGATCGGGAAATTTTCGCAAGGTCACGGGCAGGCCGATGGCAGCTAAGCTGACCCGAAGCCACCTGGGGAAACGGGGGCAAAGTCAGCGGGGATGTCGGAATGCAGGACCATGCAAGGGCGGTGGTGATCGGCGGCGGCTGCGTCGGCGCGGGCATCCTCTACGGCCTGGCCAAACGCGGCTGGCGCGATGTGGTGCTGCTGGAGCGCACCCAGTTGACCGCCGGATCGACCTGGCACGCGGCGGGGCTGATCCCCAGCTATGCCCGCAGTCATGCGGTGGCGAAACTGATCAACCGCTCCATCGCGATCTACAGCGGGCTGGAGGCGGAAACGGGCCAGCATATCGGCTGGTACCCCTGCGGGCAGTTGCGCACAGCCTCCACCCACGGGCGGCTGGACGAATACCGCAGCTATATGGATGTGGCTGCGGCCCAGGGGGCGAATGCGCATCTGCTGACGGCGCAAGAGGTGCGCGAGATCTGGCCATACCTCGAAAACCCGCGCGTGATGGCGGGGCTTTACCATCCCGACGACGGCCATATCGCCCCCGCCGGCGTGACCATGGCGATGGTGGCGGGTGCCCGCGCGCTTGGCGCCGAGGTCCGCCAGCAGACCGAGGTCACGGGGTTTTCCCGCCGTCCCTCGGGCGAGTGGGAGGTGATCACCAACCGGGGCAGCATCGTCGCGGAGCATGTGATCCTCGCCACCGGCAACTATGCCCGCCAGACCGGGGCGATGCTGGGCCTCGACGTGCCGGCGATCCCCATCGTCCACCAATACTGGACCACCGCCGCGGTACCCGAGGTCGTCGCCCGCAAGGCGGCGGGCAAGCCGGAACTGCCCATCCTGCGGGACGAGGAATATATGGGCTATATCCGGGAAGAGGGCGACGGGCTGATGTTCGGCCCCTATGAGCGACCCGAGAACCTGAAACTTTTCGCGGTGGACGGCGTGCCGGAATGGTTCGGCGCCGATCTGCTGGACGAAGATTTCGCCGCCGTCGAGCCGCAATGGGAACACGCCATTGAAAACGTGCCGATGCTGGGCCGCGCCGGGATCCGCGCCAATGTGCGCGGTCCGTTCCAGATGACGGCGGACGAACTTCCGCTTTGCGGCCCGGCCTGGGGTCTGGACAATATCTGGATGGCCGAGGGCGTGCCGGGCGGCATCCTCTGGGGTGGCGCGCTTGGCGATGCGCTGGCGGACCAGATCACCACCGGCACGACGCCCATCGACATGTCGGAACTCGACCAACGCCGGTTCGGCGTGCATTGCAACAAGGAATGGACCCGCCAGTCGGTGATCGAGACTTGGGGCACCCATGCCGACCTGCACACGCCCTTTGCGCAGCCGCTGGCGGCGCGGCCGCAAAAGACGCTGCAGGGGCATGATCTGTGGCAGATTGCCGGCGCCGCCTGGGGTGTCGTGAACGGCCAGGAGGTGCCGATGTGGTTCGCCGGGGCCGATGGTCCCCGCGCCCCCTCGCCCACATTTCGTCGCGGGCCGGAATATGCGCGGATCGCGTCCGAGGCGGAGGCGGTCCGCACCGGCGTCGGGTTGGCCGACCAGACGCCGCTTGCGAAGTTCGAGGTGACCGGGCCAGGCGCAACGACCTGGCTCGACAGCTTGCTCGCCACCCGCCTGCCTGCGGAGGGGCACCATGCGCCCGGCCTGGTTCTGAACGCCGCCGGCGGCGTGCGTGCGGCGCTGACCATCGCGCGGATCGGCGAGACCTGGTATCTGACGACCGACGCGGGTGAGCAGCGCCGCGCCTTTGACGAGTTGCGCCGCGACCTGCCCGCCGATGGTTCGGTGACGCTGCGCGACGTGACCGACAAGTTGGCGGTGCTGACCCTCGCCGGCCCCCTGGCGCGACAGGTCCTCGCCCGGTTGGACACGCCTGCCGACCTCCCCCCCGGCGCGCTTACCGTGGCAAGCCTTGGCCTGGTGCCCGGCGTCCGCATCCTCTGCGACGAGGCGCCGGGGGAAACCGCACTGCATCTGCACCTGCCCGTGGCGTATCATCGCCTGCTTCTGTCGCAACTGCTGGCGGTCGAGGGCCTGCGCCCGGTCGGCAGCCGTGCCTGGGCCATGCTGCGGCGCGAGGCGGCGCGGCTCACGATGGGACCCGACCTCAACCCCACGCGCCCTGCCCTGGAAAGCGGCCTCGCCGGGCTGATCGACCTGGACAAACCCTTGTTCGTCGGGCGCGAGGCTGTGATGCGGCTGGCCGATACGGGACCCGCCAGGCGGCTGGTGGTCCTGCGCGTCGCGAGTGGCGATGCCAGCCTGCGCGGCGATGAAACCGTCTGGTGCGGCGACGGGGCCATCGGCCGCGTCACCTCCGGCGGCTGGTCCGCGCGCGAGGGCGCGGACCTGGCGCTCGCCCTGCTGCCCACATCCGGGACCGAAGGGCCGCTGTCCGTCACCATCCTGGGCGAAACCTGCTCGGCCACGATCCTGACCCACCAGCCGGGGCTGTGATCCGGCGGCCCATGACGCTTTACTTCGCGACCGAAGCGCGCTCGACTGACGCCGCGCGCAAGGGAAAAGGGGACCGGCATGTTTCACCTGGACGAGGCGGCGGTTCACCGGCACCTGCCCTGGCGCGGCCTGATCGAGGCCCTGCGGACGGCCCATGCGACGCAACCCCGGCCCTTCGATCAGGGCACGACCTTCGATGCGCCCGACGGAACGGGGGATCAGTTCGTCAACCTGACCGCCTGGTCGCCCTCGCGCCTGATCGCGGTCAAGATGGTGGGGGTCTTCCCCCGCAACCCCGACCTCGCCGCGCCGCAGCCGTCGGTTCAGGGCCTGGTCGTGCTGTTCGACGGGCAGACGGGAAAGGCGCTGATGACCTGCGACGGCGCGGCGCTGACATATCGCAAGACGGCGGCGGATTCGGCGCTTGGCACCGATCTGCTCGCCCGACCGGATGCCGCGACCATGGCCATCGCCGGGGCTGGCGGCCTGGCCCCGCATGTGGTGCGCGCCACCTGCGCCGTCCGCCCGATCCGGCGGCTGTTCATCTGGAACCGCAGCCGGGCGCGGGCCGAGGCTATGGCGGCGGATCTGTCGGGCGAGATCCCGGCGGTCGAGGTGGTCGACAACCTTTCCGCCGTCCTGCCCGAGGCCGATGTGGTCAGCGCCGTGACCATGGCGCGCGATCCGGTGATCGCGGGCGCCCGGCTGAAAGCCGGCGCCCATGTCGATCTTATCGGCGCCTGGCGGCCGGACATGCGCGAGGCCGACAGCGACACCCTGCGGCGGGCGGGGCGGATGTTCACCGACAACGCCGGCACCTATGCCCATTCGGGCGACGTGCTGGGACCGGTTGCCGAGGGGCTGATCCCGGGGACCGAGGCGGATTTCTTCGACCTTTGCACCGGGCGGCATCCGGGCCGCCGCTCGGCGGAGGAAATCACCGTCTGCAAGAATGCGGGCGGCGGTTATCTCGACCTTTTCGTGGCCGGGCATCTTTGGCGCGAAGCCCTTGCCGGGCGCTGAGGGGTCAGTCGTCGGGCGGCACGCCCGGTTGCGACCAATAGGCCTGAACCCGGCATTCCCGCTTGCCCAGGCCTTTCGCCGCCAGCACCTCGCGCGCGGCGGCGGTCTCCGCCGATCCGGCTGAGAAAAAGACGAAGCGGTCGCGCCCGGGCACTTCGGTCGCGCGCAGAGCATCGACCAGGGCATCGGCCCCGCCCTCACTATCGCGCAGCAGCCAGCGCAGCGCGATGCCCGGCGGGCGGGGCAGGTCCTGAATGTCGGCGGCGGCGGGCAGGCGCACCATGGCGACCCCATGCGCCCCCGGCGGCAGATCGGTCAGGATGCGGGCGACGGCGGGCAAGGCCGTCTCGTCGCCGAAAATGCCGAACCAGGGGGCCTTACCCCCGCTGCCCTCGGGCACGTCGCCACCCGAGGGACCCATCAGCGCGACCTCGGCCCCCGGACGGATCCGGGCGGTCCAGTCGGTGACGCGCCCGCCCTCATGCAGGAAGACATCGACCGACAGCCGTGTCGCCGCCCCCTCGCCCGCGATGGAGCGCACGGTATAGACCGGGCGATGCCAGGCCGCCGCGCCACCGGGCCAGACGGTCAGCCCGGTCTCGTCCAGCCAAGGCCAGTCCGACCCCTCCGGCCCCAACAGCAGACGGAAATGCAGGCCCCCAGACATCAGCCGCGCCAGCCCCTCGCCCCGCAGCCACAGCCGGCGGAAGGCGGTGCTGATCCGCCCCGCCGCCTCCAGCCGCGCGATGCAGAGGTTGGCGGGCCGCCCGGGTCGGTGCCTTTCCTGCCAGATCGGGGCGACGCCGGCCTCCATCGCCTCGTCGGTGATGAAATCGCGCAGAGTTTGCAGCCCGGCCTCGTCGGCGCTTTCGACCACCAGGACGGAATGCGCGCCTAAGGGCGCGACCCGCAGCGTGCCGATGCCAAAGGTGATGTGCAGCGTCCCGTCCGGCTCCACCCGCCCATGGTCGGCCCAGACCGGCGCCGCCGTCAGCCAGGCGCCAAGCGCGTCGAAGGGCAGGCGGATCAGGGCGTGCGCGGAAACGGGCACGGGCTTTCCTTCGGCAGATGTCACAGCGGGCAGACCATCGGGGTGCCCGACACCGGATCGGGCAGCACGCGCGCCGCCAGACCGAAGGCGCGGGCGAGGTTCGCCTCGGTCATCACCGCCTCGGGCGAGCCTTCGGCGATCAGCCCTTCGCGCCCCAGCAGGACCAGCCGGTCGGAATAGCGTGCGGCGAGGTTCAGGTCGTGCAGGACGGAAACGACGGTGATCCCCCGTTCCCGGTTCAGCCGGCGCAGCAGCGACAGGATCTCGATCTGATGGGCAAGGTCGAGCCAGGTCGTCGGCTCGTCCAGCAGCAGGAAGGGCGTCGATTGCGCAAGGACCAGCGCGATCCAGGCCCTTTGCCGCTGACCGCCCGACAAGGCATCGACCGGATCGCCGGCCTGGGGGCCAAGGCCCACGGCAGCGATGGCGGCATCGCAAGCGGTGGCGTCCGCGGCGGACCAGGGTTGCAGCAGCCCGCGCCAGGGCGCACGACCCCGGCGAACCAGATCGGCCACGCGGATCCCGGGCGGCGCCAGCGGCGCCTGCGGCAGGATGGCGAGCTTCTGCGCCAGGGCACGCGGGGGAAAGCTCGCGAGCGCCCGCCCCTCCAGCGTGATGCGCCCGGCCAGCGGCGGGCGCAATCGCGCAAGCGCGTGCAGCAGCGTGGACTTGCCGCAGCCGTTCGGCCCCAGGATCGCCGTAACGCAACCTGCGGGAAGGGAAAGGTCCAGCCCCTCGATCACCCGGCGGGCGTCGTAGCCGAGGCTCAGCCCCTCGACCCTCAGGCCGGCGCCTTGCGGGATGTCGTTCATGCCTCGCCCTTTCCGAATTCGCGCGACAACAGCCATAGCAGGTAAGGCGCCCCCAGAAGGCCGGTCATCACGCCCACCGGCAGTTGCACCCCCGGCACGGCGGCCCGCGCCAGCAGGTCCGCCCCGGCGGTGATCGCAGCCCCGGCCCCTGCGGCGTACAGAAGCCGCGTGCCGGGCCGTCGCGCCATTGTCAGCCCGATGCCGAGCGGACCCGCCATCAGCGCGACAAAGGGCACCGGACCCGCCACCGCAACCCCTGCCGCCGCCAGCAGCACCGCCGTCGCCAGCAGCATGTTGCGCGCCCGTGCCACCCGCAGGCCCAGGCCCGATGCCAGATCCGGTCCCAGTTCCAGCAGGCCAAGCGCCCTGACCTGCAAGGCCAGCGCCAGTGCGAGGATGAGACCGATGCCCCAGACCTGTCCCGCATGACTCCAGGTGCGGGCGGCAAGCGACCCGGCGATCCAGCGCCGCGCCTCCGCCGCCATCGTATCGCCAAGCGTCAGGCCGAGGAACGTGGCCAGCCCCGTCGCGGTAAAGCCTGTGCCCAGGCCCACAAGGATCAGTGTCAGGCTGTTGTCGCGCGCGCCCGGCCGCCAAGACACCACCGCCACGACCAGCGCCGCCGCGATCCCGCCCGCCGCCGCGATCAGCGGCATCGGCAGGACAAGGCCCAGGACCAGCGCCGCCACCACCGCCAGCCCCGATCCCGCGGTGAAGCCCATCACATCGGGCGCGGCGAGCGGATTGCGCAAAAGGCTTTGGAACACCGCGCCCGACAGGCCCAGCACCGCGCCGGTGCCAAGCGCCGTGGCAAGACGCGGCCCGCGCAGCACCCGCAGGGTCATCGCCCCCGGCCCCTCACCGGTGGTCAGCCCCTGCCACAGATCGGCCAGCGGCATCCGCACCTCGCCTAAGGTCAGCGACAGGAGAGACACGAGGCAAAGCAGCGCCACCAGCGAGAGACCCCGGGTCATCGCGCCTCTCCGGGGCGCAGGGAGCGGGCGATCCAGACGAAGACCGGCCCGCCGAGGATGGCGGTCATCACGCCGACCCGCACCTCTGCCGGGGCCAGGATCAGCCGCCCCGCCCCGTCGGCCAGCAGCAGGATCGACGCCCCGACGAAGGGCGCGACCATCAGTTCCCGCCGCAGGTCGCCCCCGGCCAGGCGGCGGGTCACCGGCGGCACGATCAGGCCCAGAAAGGCGATCGGCCCGGCGATGGCGACACCCGCCCCGCTGAGCAGCGTGACCGCCAGCAGCGCCCCGCCCTGCACCCGCAAGGGATTGGTCCCAAGCCCCCGCGCCAGATCGCGACCAAGCGCCAGCAGTTCCAGCAGAGGCGCCAGCCACAAGGTCAGCAACCAGCCCGCCAGCACCACCAACCCCATTTCGGCCAGCGGCTTTTGCAAACCCTGGGCCAGCGTGCCCGCGACCCAGAACCGGAACACCTCCAGCGCGTCGCCCCGGATCAGCACCAGCGCATTGACGATGGAATAGAGGAGCGCGCTGACCGCCACCCCGGCCAGCGTCAGGCGCACCGGTCCAGGCTCTCCCCGAAGCCCGCCGCCCAGCAGGAACACCGCCGCCGCCGCCAGCGCCGCACCCGGAAAGGCCAGGATCGCCGTCAGCCCCGCGCCCGATCCGCCGATGATCAGCGCGCCCGTGACGACCGCGAAGGCCGCGCCGGCATTCACGCCGAGCAGTCCCGGATCGGCCAGCGGATTGCGGGTCAGCGCCTGCATGACGCAGCCTGCCAGCCCAAGCGCCGCCCCCGCGACCAGCCCGGTGGCAAGGCGCGGCAGCCGGATTTCGACCAGCACCACCTGCGCCGGATCCGTCGGGTCCCAGGCGGTCAGCGCCCGCCAGATCGCACCCGCCGACAGATCCCGCACGCCGACGCCAAGCGTCAGCGCGACAGCCGCCAGCATCAGCAGCGCCACCGGCCACAGCCGCAGAACGGCCCCCATGCTCAAGGCGCAAGGCCCGCCGCGACGGCCGAGGCCACGGGCGTCGCCGGATCGCCATCAATGGCTGCGGCGATGTCGGCCTCCAGCGCCGACAAAGCATAAGGCAGCGACAGGATCGAGCCGAAGGACAGCGCCACCGAGGGCGCGCCGCTGGCATAGACCTCGCGCCCCTCGATATGCGCCTTCAGCAGCCGCCGCATCGGCAGGGCGACCAGATCGGGGTCGTTCGGCGTCGAGGTCATCCAGATCAGCACATCGGCCTCAAGCGCTGACAGATCCTCGGGCGACAGCGGGCGGTAGAAATCCTTGCCGGCATAACCCGCGATCAGGGGGCTGAGCGAAAAGCCCAGGCCGGTCAGGAACTGCGCGCGCCCGTCGAAGGCGACATAGGCCCCCGTCTCGCCGTTGAAGTGATAGGCGGCGGTCGCGGTCTTGCCCTGCCAGTCGGGGTGACGCGCACGGGCGGCGGCGAACTGCGCCCCGACGCCGGCAATCGCGGCCTCCGCCTCGGCCTCTTTGCCGGTGGCGCGGGCGAGCGTGCGGGTCAACTCCG
Source organism: Rhodobacterales bacterium (assembly GCA_015654855.1). GTDB lineage: Bacteria > Pseudomonadota > Alphaproteobacteria > Rhodobacterales > Rhodobacteraceae > JAATGA01. Next base: position 3,731 of record JAATGA010000136.1, on the reverse strand, counting down.
GCCAGGGCATCCCGTAGACCGGCGCGTCGGGGGCGTGCATCAGCACCGGGGCGATCTGCGACAGGACGGCATATTCCGCCTGACCCAGACCCGAGCCGATGCCGACGATCAGATCCGGTTGCAGGGCCGCCACCGTCTCGATCCCGCTTTCGCCGGTCAGCAGCACCGGCTCGGCCCCGTCCAGCCGGTCGGCCGCCCAGGGCCAGACACCAAAGGGCGCATCGCCATACCAGTAGCGCACCGCCAGCGGCACGACGCCAAGCGCCAGCAGCGTGTCCTGGGTGGTATAGCCGAGCGAGACGACGCGGACGGCGGGCTTTTCGATCACCGTCTCGCCGAAGGCATGGGTGAACCGGCGAGGCCAGGCCTCGGCCTCCGCCGCGGTCTCGGCCCGCAACCGGCCCGCCGGCAGCACCGCCGCCGCCAGAGCCGCGCCGAGGAACCCCCGCCGCCCGAGAGTCGCGCCGCCCCGCACCGGGTTCCCGGAATGAGAGAAAGGTTTCATCATCGGATAATCCGGGCGGATACGGAAGCTGTCCTGCGGCGCGGCGCGGACCTTACTGCCCCCGGTCCGAAAATCGAGGTTGCGGGAAAAGCTCATCTTCGGGTCCTGACACGGGCAAAGGGGCGGGCTGCGCGGCCCGGTCGGAACCGCCGCACACGATGCCCGACAAAAATACTGAGGAATGCAGCCTGCGCAAGCGGCCTCGCGCCGCAAGACCCGCGAAGGGCGGCGCGAAGCCCTGCGTCAGGCGCGGTTCAGTGGGCGAAGCCGCTGACCCGGGGCAGCCAGGTCGACAAAGCCGGCACGAAGGTCAGGATCAGCAGCGAGACCAGCGCCGCCAGGAAGAACGGCGGCAGTTCGCGGATCAGGGCCGAGGGCTTCTGCTTCGTGGCCGAGGCCACGACGAAGATCAGCCCGCCCACCGGCGGCGTCATCAGCCCGAAGGTCAGGTTGACGATCACGATGATGGCGAAATGATCCGCCGCGATCCCGAGGTTATAGGCGATGGGCGCAAGGATCGGGACTAGGATCATCACCCCCGGCAACGGGTCCATGAACATGCCGAAGACCAGCAGCAGCAGGTTGACCATCAGCAGAAAGGCAATGGGCGACAGGTTCAGCCCGATGACGAAATCCGCCATGGCCTGGGGCACACCCTCGATGATCAGCACCCAGGCGAAGGCCCGTGCGGCGGCGAGGATCATCAGCACCGCCACCGACATGATGGCCGACCGCAGGATCGACCCCCACAGGTCGCGGAAGGTAAAGCCGCGATAGATCACGGCACTGGCAAGGATCGCGTAAAACACCGCGACCACCGAGGCCTCGGTCGGGGTGAACAGCCCCGCCCGGATGCCGCCGACGATCAGAAAGATCAGGAAAAGCGCCGGCAGGGCCGCGATCGTGTTGGTGACCATCTGCGCCGGCAGGGGCCGTTCCTCGGCGCTGCGATAGCCACGCTTGCGGCTGATATGCCAGTTCACCGCCGCCAGCAGGCCCGCGATCAGCAGACCCGGCAGGATGCCGGCCATGAACAGCGAGCCGACCGAGACGTTCTTGTCCTGCAACGCATAGATGATCATGGTGATGGACGGCGGGATGATCGGGTCGATCACCGCGACCGAAATGGTCAGCGCTCCGGCATATCCCTTGGAATAGCCGCTTTTCTCCATCATCCGGGCCATCATCGCACCCGGCCCCGCCGCCGAGGCGAGCGCCGAACCGGAGATGCCGGCGAACAGCGTGCCGGTCAGGATATTGGCATAGCCAAGCCCCCCGCGCAGATGCCCCACGAATTGCGAGGCGAAACGCAGCAGCATCCGCGAGATCGCACCGGTCGTCATGATCTCGGCCGCGAGGATGAAAAACGGCACCGCCAGCAGGGGGAAGCTGTCGAGGCCGGTGAACATCTCTTTCACCACCACGACCAGCGGATAGCGGCCGGAAATCCCCACCGCCGCAAAGGCCGCCATTGCCAGCGCAAAGGCGATCGGAACCCCCATGACCATCAGGATCAGGAAGGCGATGATCAGGATCTCAACCAATTGCGGCCTCGTCGGAATGTTGCAGGCCGACGCGCAGATAGGCGGGCGCGATCAGGGCCAGATGGACGATCATCAGCGCGAAGCCGGTCGGCATGGCGGCGTAGATCCATTTCATCGGCACCCGCAGCGCCGCCGATTTCTGCACCGACATCCGGTTCATGTAGTCGATGCCGACCCAGACCATAAAGGCGAAGAAGGCGAAGACCACCGCCAGAATCACGCCGCGCAGGACGATCTGCCCGCGTTGGGGCAGCGCATCCTGCGCATTGGTGATGGCGGCATGGGCACCCTCGCGCAGGGCGAGGCCGCTGCCGAGGAAGGTCAGCCAGATCATCGAATAGCGCGCCACCTCGTCGGCCCAGGTCAGCGAGTTTCCGGTCAGATACCGGCCCGCGACGTTCCATCCGACGATCACCGACATCCCCGCCAGAAGGGCGACGAGCACGGTGGCGTTCAGCGCCACGAAGGCGCGTTCGATCCGGCCAAACATGGGCTCACTCCACCGCGAGGATACGATCCATCAGCGCCTTGCCGAACTGCGCCTCATAGTCCTTGTAAGGTTCGGCGAGGGCCTCGCGGAAGACGGCCTTCTGCTCGGGGGTCAGTTCGTTGACCTGCATTCCGGCGGCTTTCAGCGCCTCGACGCCATTGGTGTCGGCATCGTCGACATAGGCGCGCATCGCCACGACCGCATCCGCCGCCGCCTTTTCAAAGGCCGCCTTCTGCGCATCGTCGAGGCTGCCCCACAGCGCCGGCGAGACCAGAACGATGGTCGAGGAGTAGACGTGGCCGTCGAGCGTCAGATACTTCTGCACCTCGGCCAGTTTGGCCGAGACGATGACCGACAGCGGGTTTTCCTGCGCGTCGATGGCGCCCTGTTGCAGCGCGCCGATCACCTCGGGCCAGGCCATCGGCGTCGGCGCCGCGCCAAGCGCGCGGAAGGCCGCGATATGGACCGGGTTTTCCATGGTGCGGATCTTCAGCCCGGCCAGATCGGCGGGCGCCTCGACCGGATCGCGGTTCGAGGTGATGTGGCGGAAACCCTGTTCGCCCCAGGCGAGAGCCTTCAGCCCGGCATCGTCGAATTTCGCCAGCATCTCCTTGCCGATCTCGCCGTCCAGAACGGTGCGGGCATGGGCCTTGTCGCGCAGCAGGAAGGGAATGCCGAGAACGCCAACCTCGGGGACGAAGTTCGTCAGCGTGCCATCCGAGGCGATGGTCATCTCGACCGTGCCGAGTTGCAGCCCCTCAAGCACCTCGCGCTCGCCGCCCAGGCCCGAGGACGGGAAGTGGCGGAAGGTGAACTGGTCGCCGAGGCTGGCCTTCAGCGACTCTTCAAAGGCCCTGGCGCCGGCGCCGTAATGGCTGTCCTCGGCCAGGGCATAGCCGATCTTGATCTCTTGCGCGAAGGACGGCAGGGCGAATGCGGCGCAGAAAAGCGCCACCGGGCAAAAGTGTTTCATCGTCTCTCTCCCTAATTTTCGTGCCGCGTTTAGCGTAATCGCGCAATAAGATGCAATCCCCGGAACGAATGTCGCACGGAAAGTATTCTCAGAACGAGCTGCGGGACCGGGGTCGCCTCTCCCTCCGGGTGCCGCGAGAGACGGAACTCCACCTATGGGCGAGTTCGCTTGCGCGAGTGCCGCCATGACGTTAGCGTGACCCGGCCGGAAGACGAGGCG
>JAATGA010000170.1 GCA_015654855.1 Rhodobacterales bacterium | reverse complement strand
TCGGCGCGGATGCGCAGCCAGATGTAAAGGATATTGGCGATGGCGGTGATGACGATCATGCCGAAGGCCATGGCATAGCCGAGGTTCGGGTTGCCCAGCACATCGCCCCGGATCTGGGCGAACAACTGGATCGGCACGATGTTCAGCCACGAGCCGGTCAGCGCGATGGCCGTCGCCACAGCCCCGAAGGCGTTCGCGAACAGCAGCGCGAAGGTGCCGAGCAGCGCCGGGAACAGGATCGGAAAGGCCACCATCCGCCAGTATTGCGCGGTGGACGCCCCCAGAACCTCGGCCGCCTCGCGCCATTCCTTTTTTAGCCCCTCAAGCGCGGGGGTAATGATCAGGATCATCAGCGGGATCTGGAAGAACAGATAGGTGATCGTCAGCCCCCAGAACGACAGGATCGAGAACCCGAGGTCGCGTTGCAGCACGATGCCGAAATTCGTGCGCAGCAGCGTGGTGACGAAGCCGACATTGCCGAAGGTCGCCAGAAAGGCGAAGGCCAGCGGCACGCCGGCGAAGTTCGAGGCGACGCCGGAAAAGGTCATCAGCGGCGCCTTGATCTGTCTCGGCACCGCGCCGAAGGTCACCGCCGCCGCCATGCCAAAGCCGATCAGGCAGCCAAGCGCCGCCGAGGCGGCCGAGATTTTGACCGAGATCCAATAGCTCGACGGGATCGTCCCGGTGTTCAGATCGCGGATGTTTTGCAGGGTGAAACTGCCGCTGCGGTCCTGAAAGGCGCCGATCACGATATGGATCGTCGGCCAGATCAGGAACAGCACCGAAAAGATTACGAAAGGCGCAAGGCCCAGCCATGTCAGCGGCAGGCGGAACGGCTTGGCGGAAGGGGCGTCGGGCATCGGAACCTGCGGGCGGCCTCGGAGGGGCGAAGCCGTTGAAAGACGGAAGGGAGGACGGGGCGGAGGGGCTGGGAACGGGCGGGACGGCAAGGGTGGCGGCGACGGAACGAAAGAGTTGGCGAACGAAAGAGTTGGCGAACGAAAGGGCCGGCGGCTTCGGAAAAGAATGCGGCGGAACCGGCCGCGCTGCAATGGCGCAGCGAACCGGGGTCGAGCGGGGCCGGTGCAAAGGAACCGGACCCCGAAGGCCCGGCGGGTGATGGGGATCCGTGGTGAACCGCCACGCCCCGCCCGCGACGGGGCGCGGGCGCGACCAACGGGCATCCCCCGGTTTGCGCCGGGGGATGTCGCGGGTTTCAGATCTTACTGGACGTTGGCGCCGACAACGCCGTCCCAGGCGCCGGTGACGGCGGTATTGTTGGCGTTAACCTCGTCCAGCGTCGGGAAATAGGCGGCCTCATAGGCGGCCGCCGGCGGCAGCGAGTCGATCAGCGCCTGCGGAACCTTGCCGGCCTTGACCATCGCGTTGAACCGCGCCGGGTGGCAGTAGCCCTTCAGCCAGAGGTTCTGACCTTCGTCCGAGTAGATGTATTCCATCCACAGCTTGGCCGCGTTCGGATGCGGCGCATAGGCCGAGATCCCCTGGACATAGACGCCGGCCAGAACGCCGGTCGAGGGCACGACGATATCGACCGGCGGGTTGCCGGCAAGCTCGTCGGCCCAGGCGAGCGCGTTATAGTCCCAGGCGATGACGATTGGCGTCGCGCCCTGCGCGATGGTGCCGGCCTTGCCGATGACGGGGACGAAGTTTCCGGCCTTGTTAACCTCGGCAAAGAAGTCCAGACCCGCTTTGCCCGCGGCTTCGCCTGCGGCGGCACCGGTCGACAGGCCGGCGGCCAGAACGCCCAGGATCGCCTGGTTCGAGGCGCGCGGATCGCCCGCCAGAGCGACTTGGCCCGCATATTCCGGCTTCTTCAGATCGGCCCAGTCGGCGGGCGGGTTCGGCACGAGGTCTTTGTTCACGATGAACGACATGACGCCGTAATAGTCGCCATACCAGAAGCCTTCGGCATCCTTGACGTTTTCCGGGATCTCGTCCCAGGTCGAAACCTTGTAGGGTTGCAGCAGGCCCTCGGCCTTCATCGCCGGGCCGAAGGACAGACCCACGTCAACCACGTCGGGCGCCTGCGGGCCTTTGTTGTCCTTGTTGGCCTTGACCGCCTCGACTTCATCGGCGGAGCCGGCGTCGGGGTTCAGCTCGTTGACGGTGATCTCGGGGTATTTCGCCTTGAAACCGGCGATGACATCGCCATAGCCGCACCAGGAATGGGGCAGGGCGATGGTGGTCAGCATCCCCTCGGCCTTGGCCGCGGCTTCGATTTCGGCAAGGGTCTGCGCCTGCGCGGCGGTGCCGAGCAGCGCGAGAAT
>JAATGA010000454.1 GCA_015654855.1 Rhodobacterales bacterium | reverse complement strand
TCGACCCGGCCCAGATCGACCTTGCCGGGTTTCCACCACAGCACCGAAAACGGACTGCGCGGCGCCTTCAACGCCATCACCAGATTTTCCTGAACCGTCTGATCCTCGAAAACCGTGGGCCGCTGGAACTTGCGGCCGATGCCGAAACGGGCGATCTGCGCCTCGTTCATCGAAAGAAGCGAGACCGATTTCTCGCCCCAGAGGACCTGGCCCTCGTCGGGCCTGGTCTTGCCGGTGACGATATCCATGAAGGTGGTCTTGCCCGCGCCATTGGGGCCGATGATGGCGCGCAGTTCCGCCTCGCCGATCTCGAACGACAGGTTACGGATTGCGCGGTAGCCGTCGAAGGTGACGGAGATGCCACGGACCTCGAGAAGCGCGGTCATTCGGTCGCCTCCTTCTCCAGCAGGCTGCCGTCATCCGGGCCAAGCGGTGCGCCGCCGCGTTTCGGCGGACGGAAACCGGCGATCCAGTCGACAAGCCCGGCAAGGCCCTGGGGCGCGAAAAGCGTCACCGCAACGAAGCCCAGGCCCAGCAGGATTTGCCACCAGTCGACCCATTTGATCGTGTAAAAGCCAAGCGGCAGGTCGGGGGCGCGCCCCCCGGTGAACCATGTCGACAGAAGCGAGACCAGCGCCGCGCCGATCACCGCGCCGTAAAGCCGCCCCCTGCCCCCGATCGCCACCCAGACCGCCAGATAGATCGAGGCGATGGTGGCCAGTTCCGCCGGGTTGATGATCCCGGCCTGCGGGTAATAGAGCGCGCCCGCGATGGCCGCGATCAGCGCGGTCAGCACGAAGACGAAAAGCTTGTACCCCTCGACCGAATAGCCGAGGAAGCGCACCCGCGCCTCGTCGTCGCGGATGGCGCGGATCACGCTGCCGAATTTGCCCGAAACGACGAAGGACAGGGCGACGTAGAAGAAAGCCAGCGTCGCGGCCGAGGCCCAGAGAAACCAGACCGAGATCACGTCCTGGCTGACCTCGCCCAGGCCAGGGATGTTTTGCAAGCCCGACAACCCGTTGTTGCCGCGCAGGCCGGAATCGTTCTGGAAGAGCCAGAGCGACAAAGCGAGCGTCATCGCCTGGGTCAGGATCGACAGATAAACGCCGGTAACGCGGCTGCGAAAGGCGAGCCAGCCGAAGACCAGCGCCAGCACGCCCGGCACCAGCAGAACCAGCGCCAGTTGCAGCGGCAGCGAATGCGCAAAGGCCCAGACCGGCGGGAAATCCGATGCGCCGACGACGCCGAAGATCTGGGTGGCAATGCCCTGTCGCACCTCGTCCGGGGTGGCGGGAAGCGGGCCGCCGGCGAGGGAAGAGATCACGATCTCTTCCGTGCGGGCATACATCAGCCACATGCCGACCATATAGCCGCCGAGCGCGAAAAACGCCATGTGGCCGAGGGAGAGGATGCCGGCATAGCCCCAGATCAGGTCCATCGCGAGGGCGACGAGGCAGAGGCACAGGGTCTTGCCGAGCGTCTTGACGAACGAAGTCGAGATCGACGCCGAACCATAGGCATGGGACATCAGCGTCACGACCAAAGTGAAGGCCGCAAGCGCCAGCAGGAAGATCAGGACGGACGGGTTTCGCGCAAGGAACGACCGGGTCATTTCGGGCCTCCGCCGGCGGAGACGGGGGGCTTCGCATCCCCCGCGGGATGTTTTTGCCAGGATGAATGCAGCGCGGGCAGAAGGATGCGAACCATGGCGTCAGTCCCCCGCGGCACGGCCTTTGAGGGCGATGATGCCCCTGGGCCGGAACTGGATGAAGATGATGATGAAGACGATCATGAAGGTCTGCGCCGCGAGGGTGTTCGAGGGGTTCAGCCACTCGATCCCCTTTTGCAGCGTGCCGATCATCGCGGCGCCCGCCAGCGTGCCCCAGATATTGCCGACGCCCCCGACGACCACGGTCATGAAGCTTTGCACGATGTAATCGTTGCCGAGTTCCGAGGTGACCTTGGCGAAAAGGCCGATGGCGACGCCGGCGATCCCGGCGATGCCCGATCCGAGGCCGAAGGTCAGCATATTGATCTTGTCGGGGTTGATGCCCATGGAGGCCGCCATGTTCGGGTTCTGCTGCACGGCCCGGACCTCAAGCCCCAGCCTTGTGCGCTTCATCATGTAAAGAATGAAGCCGAGAAAGATCAGCGCCAGCACGAAGATCGCGATGCGGATATAGCTGATCGAGACCACATCGTTGAAGCTGAGCGCACCGTCGAGCCAGGAGGGCGCGGTCAACGGCCTGGCTTGCGTGCCGAAGATGTTCTTGGCAAGTTGTTGCAGGGCAATGGAAATCCCGAAGGTGGCGAGCAGCGTCTCCAGCGGGCGTTTGTAAAGGTGGCGGATCACCAACCGCTACATCGCCACGCCTGCGGCAAAGGTCACGGCAAAGGCCAGTGGCAGCGCCACGACGATCGAGACGGTGTAGTTCGGGATCATCTGCTGGACGACATAGCCGGTATAGGCGCCCATCATGATGAACTCGCCATGCGCCATGTTGATCACCCGCATCACGCCGAAGGTGATGGCAAGGCCGATGGCGGCCAGGAAGTAGATCGAGGCCAGCGACAGCGCGTCGAGCGAC
>JAATGA010000534.1 GCA_015654855.1 Rhodobacterales bacterium | reverse complement strand
GTGTGCCAGTAATAGCGTTTGTCTTCACGCTTGTTGCCGGTCATCTGGATCTTGTCGGCGTTGATGACGATCACGTTGTCGCCCATGTCCATGTGCGGCGTGAAGGTCGGCTTGTTCTTGCCGCGCAGGATGTTGGCGACGATCGTGGCGAGGCGGCCCAGAACGACGCCTTCGGCGTCGATCAGGATCCACTTCTTCTCGATGTCCGCCGGGGTAGCGGTAAAGGTTTTCATCTCGAACCCTGTGAAAGCTGGGGGGCAGGTGCCCCCGAAATCTCGGATGGGGGTATATCTCCGATGCCGGGATGCGGGTCAAGAGGAAAGATGTGCAATTAATTGCGTAAAATCAGTCAATTATAACATAGGTATCAAGATACCCCATCGTCTTGCCCGGAATCCGTGGTGGCGCCCTGCCCCCTCAGCGCAGAACCGGCGGGCGATCCGGGTCCATGCCCGGCCCCTTCGGCGCGGGCCTGGCCTCCGGCTCCGGCGCGGGTTCGATGGCGAGGGTGGAGCCCACGCGCGCCATCGCCCCGGCAGCCTGGCTGTCCGAGGCGAGGAAGACCACATCCATCTGCCCCGCCTCCAGCCCCGAGAAGGTCAGCGCCTCTCCGGCGGCCCGGGCAAGCGCCTCTTCGGCACCCGGGGTCACGTCGAGGATGGCGAGCATATGCCCCCGCCGCCCGTCGTCATAGCTGACCCCCGCGATCACCGCGCCGGAGGCCAGCCCCGCCGCCCCGCCAAGCGTGAACGCCAGCGCCGCCGTCAGCGCCTCGGGCAGCGCGCCGGGCGCATGAAAGGCGGCAGGTCGCGCCTCGGCAGCCTGGGGCACATGGTCCAGCGTCTCGGTCAGCCAGCGCAGGGCCTCGGGCGGCAGCAGCACCTCGGAGGCCGCCCCGGTGCCGAGGTTGACCCCCAGCGACACGCCCTGCCCCGTCAGATGCGCGGCGATCACCCGCCCCGGCAGCGCGGCATAGGGCACAGGGCCAGGCCCGAGAGAGGCCAGCCGATCCTCGCTGTCGAAGGCCAGGATCACCGGCCCGTCGTCGAGGTCGAAGACGCGCGGATTGATCCGCTCGTCCTCGGGATCGCGGTCGAGCAGCAGGAACAGCTCGGCATCCGCCAGCGCATGATAGAACCGAAGTTGCAACGCCTCGTTCGAGGGATCGGCGGCGAGCGCGTCCTGCGCGCGGTCGAGGATGGTCGTCACGGTCGCTCCTCCAGGGCGGCGCGGATCTCCTGGCGCAGGGCGGGGACCGCCTCGGCCAGGAACCACGGATTGCGCTTCAGCCAAGCCATATTCCGCCAGGACGGATGCGGCAAGGGAAAGACGCGCCGCGCCGCCAGATGGTCGCGCCAGCCGGCGACGGTCGCGGTCACGTCACGGGTGCCGAGATGCCAGCGCTGCGCCGCGCCACCGACAGCGAGCACCAGCCGCAACCCGGGCAGCGCCGCGATCACCCGGTCCCGCCAGGTGGCCGCGCAGATCGGTGGCGGCGGCAGGTCGGAGCCTTTCGCGTCATAGCCGGGGAAGCAAAAGGCCATGGGCACGATGGCGATCCGGTCCATGTCGTAAAATTCGGCCATGTCCAGCCCCGTCCAGTCGCGCAACCTGTCGCCCGAAGGGTCGGTGAACGGCCGGCCCGAGGCATGGACCCGCGCCCCCGGCGCCTGCCCCGCGATCAAAAGCCGCGCGCCGCCCGTCGCGGCGGGGCGGAACCAGGCGACGGGGCGCGGCGCGTGCCCCGTGGCGGTGGCGGCGAACCGCCCGGCGCAAAGCCGGCAGGCGCGGATTTCCTCGGTCAGCATCATGGTCGCGGCAGGATCGCGCGGATCGCACAGCCGGCGCAACCGCAAAGGGCAGAGGGTCGAGACCGCAAAGGTTTGCAGGCGGCCGGTCGATTTCGACGGCGCAACGAGGGCACAGGGGCGGCGGCGCAACACCGCCCGCGCGTTCTTTCCCGCCCCGGTTGCCGGGCGGGTGCCGCGCGGATAATCGGGACGGACGCCGTTTTGCCGCAGCGACTTTCCAAAGCCCCCCGAAAGGCCCGCATGTATCGAGTTTCCCCCTTCGTGCGCCGCTTCGCCCGGGCGCTCTGCGCCGGCTCGGTTCTTGCGACGCTCTGGGTCAATCTGGACCCGGCGCGCTATTACGACTTCATCGAATGGCGGCTGGCCGATTTGCCGCTGCCGCGCGTCGTCGCGCCCTTTCCCGTCAGCCTGACGCCGCTGGCTCTGGTGACGCAGGGGCTGATGGCATTGTTCATGTTCCTTGTCGGCAAAGAGCTGTGGGAGGCGCTGATCCTGGAACGCGGGCGGCTGACAGGCAGGCAGGCGGTGCTGCCGGTGTCGATGGTCGCGGGGGCGGTGGCCGGGGCAGTGCTGCTGTGGGTCGCGACCGGCGCGCTGATCGAGACGGCGGAGGAGGCGAGCTTCGGCGCGGGCTGGACGGTGCCGGTCGGCTCCGACGCGGTGCTGGCCTATGTCCTCGGTCGCCGCATCTTTGGCCGCAGGCATCCGGCGCTGCATCTGCTGCTGCTGGTGACCATCGCCTGCGACATCCTCGGACTGATCCTGACCGGGATCGTCTATGCCCCGGCGGGCTTGCGCCCCTTGTGGCTGGCCCTGCCGCTGGCGGCGAGCCTCGGCGTCTGGTTCCTGTTCGGACGGCAGGCGCGCGAGGGCACGTCGGAACGCGCGCGGCGGCATGGCCTGGCGCTCTGGCCCTATGCGCTGGCCGGCGCGATCAGCCTTGCCGGGACACTGGCGGCGGGGCTGCCCGGGGCGCTCGGCCTTTTGCCGGTGATCCCGGCGATCCCGCACGCCGACCGGTCCTTCGGCCTGTTCGCCGAGGCCGAAGGACTGCTCCACGATCCGCTGAACCGGCTGGCGCAGATGCTGATCTGGCCGCTGGCGGGGGTGTTGTTCCTGTTCGGGCTGACCTGCGGCGGGATCGACCTTGGCGCCTTTGCGCCCACGACGCTGACCGTGCTGGCGGCTTTCTGGATCGGCAAGCCGCTGGGGCTGTTCCTCGGCGCGCTGGCGGGCGCGCGGCTGTCAGGTGGCAGGCTGCCGGCTCGCGTCGGGCTGCGGGACATCCTGGGCGTGGCGCTGCTGTGCGGCATGGGCTTCACCGTGCCGGTGCTGACGCTGGACGCCGCCCTGCCCGGCGGTGCGATGACCGAGGCGGCGCGGCTGGGTCTGGCCCTGACCCTGCTGGCGGGGCCCGCGACACTGCTGCTGTCCCGCCGATACCGGCGGCGCGGCTGAGGCGGATACATCCGCGAGACCCGCTGTTCCCCGGATGCAGGCAGTCCCCCCGTAATCGGGGCGATCGGCCTTTTCACCGGAGTTGCGCGCATCCCCCCGCCACTTCGGCAAAGCGAAAAGGGCGGGCACCCTGGCGCCCGCCCCTCCTGGTTTCGCAAAGGACCTTCGCCCCGGATCAGCCCGCGACCAGCAGGCCGTCGGCCTTCAGCCCGGTATAGCATTCGTCCAGCGAACGGATCGCCCGGCGCATGAATTCGTCGATCTCTTCCGGCGTGATCACCAGCGGGGGCGAGATCACCATGCGGTCGTCGACGTGCCGCATGATCAGGTCGTTGGCGAAGCAGCGCTCGCGGCAGCGATAGCCGACGGTGCCTTTCTTCGCCTGGAACGGCGCGCGCTTTTCCTTGTCCGGCGTCAGCGCGATGGAACCCATCAGACCCACCAGTTTCGTCTCGCCGACCAGCGGATGCTCGATCAGCTTCGACCAGCGTTCGGCGAGGTAGGGGTGGGCCACGTCGCGGACGTGCTCGACCACCTTCTCCTCCTGCATGATGCGGATGTTTTCCAGCGCCACGGCGCAGGCGACCGGGTGGCCGGAATAGGTGTAGCCATGGTTGAAATCGCCCGATCCGCCCATGACCTCGGCCACCTCGTCCGAGACGACCGATCCGCCGATCGGCTGATAGCCGGAGGACAGGCCCTTGGCGATGGTGATGATATCCGGCTTGATGTCGAAGGTCTGCGAGCCGAACCAGTTGCCGGTGCGGCCAAAGCCGGTGATGACCTCATCCACGATCAGCAGGATATCGTATTTCTTGCAGATGCGCTGGATTTCCGGCCAATAGGTCGCTGGCGGCACGATCACGCCGCCGGCCCCCTGGATCGCCTCGCCGATGAAGGCCCCGACATTCTCGGCACCGAGTTCGAGGATCTTCGCCTCAAGCTCCTGCGCGCGGGCCAGGCCAAAGGCTTCGGGCGTCATGTCGCCGCCTTCCGACCACCAGTCGGGCTGGTTGATATGCTCGATCCCGCCGATCTTGCCGCCATGGGCATGGATGCCCGACATGCCACCCAGCGTGCCGCCACCCATGGTGGACCCGTGGTAGCCGTTCTTGCGCCCGATGAAGGTGATCTTCGTGGGCTTGCCCTTGATCTCCCAATAGCGGCGGACCATGCGGATGTTGGTGTCGTTGGCCTCGGAACCCGAGGAGGCGAAGAACACGTGGTTCAGAGCGCCCGGCGCAACCTCGGCGATCTTCGCGGCCAGCGCGATGGCAGGGACATGAGTCGTCTGAAAGAAGGTGTTGTAATAGGGCAGTTCCTCGATCTGCCGCGCTGCCGCCTCGGCCAGTTCCTTGCGGCCGTAACCGATGTTGACACACCACAGCCCCGCCATCCCGTCGAGGATCCTGTGCCCCTCGCTGTCGGTCAGCCAGACGCCCTTGCCCGAGGTGATGACCCGTGCGCCCTTCGCCGCCAGTTCGCCATTCGCAGTGAACGGGTGCATATGGTGGGCGGCGTCCAGCCGCTGCAACTCGGCGGTCGGCAGGTGATTGGTGATTTTGGTCATCGGATCGGCCCTTTCGTCGTGGCAGAGGCAGGCGACGGGATTTTGGGGAGTCGCCCGGCGTTGACGCCAGACTAGGGTCAAAACCGGTGCGGCTCAAGCAATTTGATCAAATGTTGATCCGGGCCGGATCCGGGCGGCAAAAGATGTCCGGGCCGGCGTCCCTGGCCAGCCGGGGAAAGGGGGCGGTCCGCCCCCTCCTGGCCCGTGCCGGGCCAGTTCACCCCCGAGGATATTTTTGCAGAGAGGATGAGTGCGAAGAAAGGATTGGTGTCCCGCTTTGCGGCCTTGCCGGGACCGGCCCCCTTTCGCCCGCCGCCCCCGGCGCTATAGTCGCGCCCGGAACGAGTGACTTATCGGCAGGAACCGCGGCCATGAGCCAGACAGCGACACGGCAGAGCTTCAATATCCTTGCCATCGGTCAGTCGGGACGGCTGCAATACGAGGCGGTGCTGCTCGCCGCCTCGCTGCGGCAGTCGGATCCGGGGTTCACCGGGCGGCTGTTCATCGCCGAGCCGCAGCCGGGGCGGCTGTGGCCGCAGGATCCGCGCATCTCGGCCGAGGCGAAGGCCGCGCTGCGGGAGTTCGACGCCGAGATTCTGCCCTTTGAAAACAAGGTCTTTGGCGCAAGCTATCCCCAAGGCAACAAGATCGAGGCGCTCGCCGCCCTGCCGGACGAGCCCTTCCTGTTCCTCGACACCGACACGCTGGTCACCGGCGCGATCTCGCGTCTGGCATTCGACTTCGCCCGCCCCTCGGCCTCGATGAAGCGCGAGGGGACCTGGCCGCAGCCCGAACTTTACGGACCCGGATATAATCAGATCTGGGGAGCGCTTTATGACCGCTTCGGACTGGATTTCGCCAGCTCGCTCGACCTGTCGCAGCCCGACGAATACTGGCGGCGGTATCTTTATTTCAACGCGGGTTGGTTTTTCCATGAAAGCCCCCGCGCCTTTGGCGAACGCTTCCTGCACTACGCGCGCGAGATCCGCGACAACCCGCCGGAGGAACTGATCTGCCAGAGCCTCGACCCATGGCTCGACCAGGTGGCGCTGCCGCTGGTGATCCATTCCTTCGGCGGCGGACGTCCGGGCGCTGCGCTGGCGGGGATGGATACCGAGGTCACCTGCCACTGGCGGCTGATGCCGCTGCTTTACGCGCGCGAGGCCGACCGGGTGGTGACGCTGGTCGAGCAACTGGCCGAACTCGACACGGTGAAGCCGGTGCTGAAAGACTATGGCCCTTTCCGCAAGATGATCTGGCGCGGCGACGGGGCGAAGGTGCGCGCGCTCTTCGACCGGGACAACCTGCCGCACAAGGAACAGGTGATCCGCAACACGATCAAGCGCGAAGGCCTGTGGTCGCGCTGAGGGGCGGCGGAAAAGATCCGGGGTCCGTGGTCGCGTCCGGGAAACCTGTGGTCGCGCCGGCAAACAGCGACCGGAGCGGAACGGGAAAGCCCTTTCTCCGCCCGACGATTCCGGCCGGAGGGGACAGGGTGCCGGCGGGCGACGAAGGGGGCGCGCCGCAGGCAAGGGCCTTGCGCGCATCTCGCGATGTCCGGGCGATGCGCCCGCGCTCCGGGCGGTTTCAGTGTCTCCATCACCTTTCCGCCCCTGCGACATGTCGCAGGGACAGCCCTGTATGCCCCCCACTCCGACACCCCTGCGCACCCCGCGCCATCAAAGGCAGATCGCGAATACTCTCCCGATGAACCCGTCGCGGCCGTCCACATGGCCCGCCGCCCTTCCCTTCATCCCCTTTGCGAAAATATCCTCGGGGGGTGAATTGGCCAAAGGCCAAGAGGGGGGCCAGACAGCCCCCCTTCCCCGCCCTCCGCAGCGCCGGCGCGCAACCGTCAGGGAGCCCCGGACGGCGCAGCCCGGCATCGTCCCCCCCGCCTCAGTCCGCGATCTCGAAGACGATGCTGACCTGGGCGGTGACCCCGGTCTGCCCCTCGGCCACCGGCACCGAATCCGCCGCCATCCGCAGCATCGGCCCCGGCTGCTGATACCCGCCGCCCTCGGTGATCGAGACGATGCGCCCCGTCCCGACCCCGGCCGCCCCGGTCAGCAGTTGCGCCCGGGCCACGGCGTCGGCGACGGCCAGCTTGCGCGCGGCGTCGAGCTGCGGCTTCGGATCGGCCAGGCCGAAACTCAGCCCGTTCAGCGTGTTGGCCCCGTCGGCCACCGCCTCGTCCAGCACCTCGCCCAGCTTAGAGATGTCGCGCACCGTGGCCGTCACCACATTCGCGGCTGTATAGCCTTCGATCTTTCCGCGCTGCGACGAGGTGTAATCCGAAAAGTTCGGATTGATCGACAGGCTCGACGTCTGGATGTCCTTCGCCGCGATTCCGGCCGCTGTCAGCCGGTCGAGCACCGCCGACAGCGCCGCGTTATTGGCGCGCAGCGCCTCGGTCGCGGTCTCGCCGGTGGTGGTGACCCCCAGGCTGATCGTCGCGATATCGGGGGCCGCCATCACCGTCGCCTCGCCGGTGACGGTGATCCGGCCCGCCTCCTCGGCGAGCGCGGGGGCGGCGAGCGGGGCTGCCATAACGGCGGCGAGGGCGAGCGGGGCAAGATTGCGCATCTGGTTTTCCTTCCTGGGGTTTCAGCGACATCTGGTGCATATGACGCGCGCCGCCAACCTGTCCTTGGGCCGCTCACGGGGCTTTTTCTTTCATTCGGCGAAAAGCTGCTGTAGGTAGGGGCGCGACTGCGGGACACCGTTCCCGCCCCCCGTATCCGCGTGTTAGACCCCGGTGCCATGAAACCCAATTTTGCGCTCGACATCCGCGACACGACTCTCGCGCTTCTGCATCGCACGCCGCGTGGCTGGCGCGAGCTGGGCGAGATGGAGTTCGACGCAGCAGACCTTGCCGAACGGCTGGACTATCTGCGGTCGACCGCGCTTGGCCTTGCGCCGCGCGGAATCACGACCAAGCTGCTGATCCCGGCCTCGCAGGTGCTTTATACGACGGTCGAGGTGCCCGAGGGCGAGGATGACGACCGCCGCGCCGCGATCGCCGCCGCGCTGGAGGGGCGCACGCCCTACGCGCTGTCGGATCTGGTGTTCGACTGGACCGGCGACGGACCCGAGGTCCAGGTCGCCGCGGTCGCGCGCGAGACGCTGGACGAGGCCGCCGCTTTCGCCATGCAGCACCGGCTGAACCCGGTGGGCTTCGCCGCCATCCCGCCCGACGGCGCCTTCGCGGTCGAGCCGTGGTTCGGCCCCTCGGGCCTCGCGTCGAGCTTCCTCGCCCCCGGCGAGAAGATCGAGCGTGACCGCGCACCCGTCGCCGTGACCGCGCGCGGCCCGGAGCCGGTCGTCGAGGCTGAACCGCCTGCCCCGGCCGATGCCGCCGCGACCGAGGTTGCGGCGGACGACCCGCCCGCCACGCCGCCGGAACCCGGGCCTGCGCCCGAGCCGCCCGCCGTGCCCGAGCCGGAACCCCGGGGCATCCCGCTCGACCTGCCGGAATATCCCGAGGACATCCCGGCGGAATTCCCCCAGGACCCGCCGCAAGAGATCCCCGATCCCGGGGCGGAACCAGGCGGGACGCCTGGCGACGTGCCGTTCTACGACCAGGGCGCCGGCGAAGCCGGGGAGGATACCGGCTTTGCCGCAAGCCCGGATCCGACGGATTCGGATGCGCGGGATCAGTCGCCCGCCGCCGCCTTTCCCCAGGGCAACGGCGGGGCGCGGCTGACCATCGGCGGCATCGAGGCCATCCGCGTGGCCGTGCCCCGTTCCGCTGCCGCCGCACCGGCCGATCCC
>JAATGA010000274.1 GCA_015654855.1 Rhodobacterales bacterium | reverse complement strand
TGCGCCCTGCCCTGATCCTCAGCCTCGCCCTGCTGCTGCCCGCCTGCGCCGCGCAGGCCCAATCCGCCGCGCCGCCGCAGATCGGCCCGCCGATGACCGCCGATCAGTTCGATGCCCGCACCCGCGGCAAGACGATCGAATATACCGCTCAGGGTCAGCCCTATGGAATCGAGGAATATCGTCCCGGCCACAAGGTCGTCTGGGCCTTCGAAGGCGCCGAATGCCGCGAAGGCGACTGGTTCCAGAAAGACGACCAGATCTGCTTCGACTACCATGACGACAGCGGGCTGCAATGCTGGACCTTCCACGATTCGCCGCAAGGGCTGGTCGCGCTGTTCGAGGGCGGCGGTCAGGGCGATCCGTTGATGTCGCTGCGCGAAAGCACTACGCCGCTGAACTGCCCCGCCCCCGATCTGGGGGTTTAAGTCCTAGAACAAGTCGCCCTGTTCGGGTGGCTCCTTGGGGCGTTTGCCGCGCGGCTTGGGTTTAACGACCTCAGGTGCCGGGGCGGCGTCGGGGCGTGCCGTGACCCGGCCATCCTGAAACTCGACCTCCATCAATCCGGCCGCCCGCACCGCCATGGCCGTGGTCAGCAGATCGCCCTGCCCGTCACGCACCACCGCGTAGCCACGCCGCAGCGTCTCGCGGTAGCCCAGCGTCTGGCGCATCCGGTCGAGCCGGTCCAGCCGCTCGCCCAACATCGCTAGCCGCGTCCCCGGCGCCTGCGCCAGTCGGGACGACAGTGTCGCCAGTTGCGTGCGGCCCTCGCGGGTGCGGCGCGCGATTTCGGCGATGGCACGCAGATGAGCGGCCTCAAGCCGTTGCGACAGCACTGACAGATCCTGTTGCGCGCGGCGCAGCCGCGCGCCCGGGGCGGGCCGCAAGCGGCCCGCAAGCTGGTCGATCCGCCGCACCTCAGTCATCAGCACCTGCCGCAACAACCGGGGAGCAACCTGCGCCGCCAAAGGCGCAAAGGCGCCTCGCTTGCGCACCACCACCATCCGCAGCCCCGGCCCCAGCCGATCGGACACCAGATCGAACCGCTGCCGCGCCGGGGCGACCAGCGCCTCGGGCCGCCCAAGGGCGCGCGACAGATCGGCCAGCCGCTGCGCCCGCGCGTCGGTCCTGGCCCGGACGGCGCGGGTGATGCACAGGCCGGTCTCGCCCAGCCAGTTGGCCAGATCGGCCCGCACCGGCACCGCCATTTCCGCCGCCGCGGTCGGTGTCGGCGCTCGCCGGTCCGAGGCAAAATCGATCAGCGTCGTATCTGTTTCATGCCCCACCGCCGAAATCAGTGGGATCCGGCTTTCGGCCGCCGCCCGCACGACGATTTCTTCGTTAAAGCCCCACAGATCCTCCAATGACCCGCCGCCGCGCGCCACGATGATCAGATCGGGGCGCGGCACCGCGCCGCCCGGCATCAACGCGTTGAACCCGCGGATCGCCGCCGCCACCTCGGGCGCGCAGGCCTGCCCCTGCACCGCCACCGGCCAGATCAGCACCCGGCGCGGAAACCGCTCGCGCAGCCGATGCAAAATATCGCGGATCACCGCACCAGAGGGCGAGGTCACCACCCCGATCACCTCGGGCAGCCACGGCAAAGCCCGCTTGCGATCCGCATCGAACAGCCCCTCGGCCGCCAGCGCCTTGCGCCGCGCCTCCAGCATCGCCATCAGCGCCCCCGCCCCGGCGGGTTCGACGTTGTCGACGATCAGCTGATATTTCGACTGCCCCGGAAAGGTGGTCAGCTTGCCGGTGGCAATCACCTCCATCCCCTCTTCGGGGCGGATCTGCATCCGGGCGACCTGGCCCTTCCAGCTAACGGCGGCAATCACCGCGCCCTGATCCTTCAGGTCGAAATACATGTGGCCCGACGCCGGGCGTGACACCCGCCCCACCTCGCCGCGCACACGCACCCGGGCGAATTCCCCCTCGATCACGCGTTTGACCGCGCCCGAGATCTCGGACACGGTATATTCGTGGGCATTCCCCGTGGGGCCGTCTTCCAATAGGTCCATGTGCCTTGCCTCAGTTCCGGCAAGACCTTAGAAGGCCCGAAAGCGAAGGCCAAGGGGGTGCTTGCGATGAACATTCTGATCCTGGGCGGCGGCGGGCGCGAACATGCGCTGGCCTGGGCCGTGAAGCAGAACCCGAAATGTGACCGGTTGATCGTTGCGCCGGGCAATGCGGGCATCGCAGCCATCGCCGAGCTGGCGGCGCTGGATCCCTGCGATGGTGTGGCCGTTCTGGCCTGCGTCGCGGAAAATGCCATCGATTTCGTCATCGTCGGGCCGGAAGCCCCCCTGGCGGCAGGCGTCGCCGATGCCCTGCGCGCGGCGGGGGTGGCGACCTTTGGCCCCTCGGCGGCGGCGGCGCGGCTGGAGGCATCGAAAGCCTTCACCAAGGAAATCTGCGATGCCTGCGGCGCCCCTACCGCCGCCTGGGCACGGTTCACCGAGGCCGGGGCGGCGCGCGATTACGTCCGCGCCCAGGGCGCACCCATTGTGATCAAGGCCGATGGTCTGGCGGCGGGCAAGGGTGTGATCGTGGCGATGACGCTGGACGAGGCATTGACCGGCATCGACGAGATCTTCGGCGGCGCCTTTGGCGCGGCAGGCGCCGAAGTGGTGATCGAAGAATTCATGGCGGGCGAAGAGGCCAGCTTTTTCATCCTGTCGGATGGCGTGAACGTGCTGCCGATCGGCACGGCGCAG
>JAATGA010000022.1 GCA_015654855.1 Rhodobacterales bacterium | reverse complement strand
TCACCTGAGTCATGTAGCGCAGCTTGATCCGGCGGCCGCCGGGGGCGGGCGGCGGGTGCGCCTCGGTCATCGCCGAGAGCCAGGAGTTCAGCCGTGCCGTGGTGATCCGGCGGTTCCAGATGTCATGCGCGCGCAGGATCGCATCGTGCAGCCGGTCGAGGCCCCTGCCCGTCCGGGCCGACACCGTGATCAGCGGTGCGCCGCGCAACTGCGGCAAAAGCCGGTCGAACATCTCTTTCAGTTCGGCGAGCTTTTCCTGCTTTTCGCCCTCAAGGTCCCATTTGTTGACCGCGATCACCACGGCGCGGCCCTCGGTCTCGGCGAAATCGGCGATGCGCAGATCCTGCACCTCGAACGGGATTTCCACGTCCAGCAGGACGACCACAACCTCGGCGAAGCGCACGGCGCGCAACCCGTCGGCAACCGACAGCTTTTCCAGCTTTTCGCTGATCCGTGCCTTCTTGCGCATCCCCGCGGTGTCGAAGATGCGGATCGGCGTGCCTTGCCAGTTCGACCGGACCGAAATCGCGTCGCGGGTGATCCCGGCCTCGGGGCCGGTCAGCAGCCGGTCCTCGCCGATGATCTTGTTGATCAGCGTCGATTTCCCGGCATTGGGGCGGCCGATGACCGCGATCTGCAACGGCTTGCGCTCGGTCGGGCGATACGCCTCGGCGTCGACCTCTTCGTCATCCTCGCCTTCGGGGATATCGACATCGACGACCGGCGCATCGGCGGCGGCGCGGGGGGCGAATTCCTCGTCCAGCGGCCGCAGCAGGCGATAGAGCTCGTCCATCCCTTCGCCATGTTCGGCCGACATCGCCACCGGCTCGCCGAGGCCCAGGCTCCAGGCCTCGATCGCGCCGCCCTCGCCCGCACGGCCCTCGGCCTTGTTGACGCCCAGGATCACCCGCGCGCCCTTGCGGCGCAGGATGTCGGCGAAAACCTCGTCCGTGGGGGTGACGCCCATCCGCCCGTCGATCAGGAACAGCGACACATCCGCCATATCGACCGCGCGTTCGGTCAGCCGGCGCATCCTTCCCTGAAGGCTGTCGTCGGTGACCTCTTCCAGACCGGCGGTGTCGATCACGGTGAAGCGCAGATCGAACAGCCGCGCGTCCCCCTCGCGCAGGTCACGCGTCACACCGGGCTGGTCGTCGACCAGCGCCAGCTTCCCGCCGACCAGGCGGTTGAACAGCGTCGATTTGCCCACGTTGGGCCGACCGACGATGGCGAGGGTGAATGTCATCTTCCGCTTCCTCGGGACAGGAAAGACGCTCCCTTACACGCCGCGGGACTTAACGGAAAGCGTGAAGTTGCCCGTCGCCGCCGACCACATACAGCACGCCCTGCGCCACCGCGGGCGGGGCGGCCGCCCCGCCGGGGATTTCCGTCTCGCCGACCAGCGCGCCATTGACCGGGCTGAAGGCCCGAAGATACCCGTCGGAGGAGGCGACAAACAGCGCGCCCCCCGCGAGCACAGGGCCGAAATGGGCGTAGATCGCCTTGCGCTTCTTGATCTTTTCCTTGACGAAATAGGGCAGGTCGATGGCCCAGATCCGCTGCCCCGTCGCACCGTCCAGCCGGACGAGTTGCGCCTCGTCGTTGACGACGAAGACCGATCCGCCGACCGGCAGCGGCGGGTTCAGCGCGCCGTCGTCCGCCGTCCAGGTCTTCTGCCCGCTGGCCAGGTCGACCGCGACCGTGCGCCCCGCCGCCGTGCCGATATAGGCGGTGTTGCCGACCACGACCGGATCGCCGGTGATGTCGCCCAGGACCGAGGCATAGGCCCGGCCAAGCCGCTGACCGGCGACCGGCGCGCTCCACAATTGCAGCCCGCCCTTCTTCAGGGCGGCGATGACCTGGCCGCTGGCGAAGGGGAAGAGCACGGCCGTTTCCGTGACCGCGGGGGCCGCGGCGCCGATCATGCCGGCGCCCGAAGGCGCGCCGGGCAATTGCCACAAGACCTTGCCATTGGCCGCGTCGATGGCCCAGGCCGCACCGTCGCGGCCGACCGCATAGACGATATTGCCATCCACCGCCGGCGCGCCCGAAACCGGAGAATCCATCCGCTGCCGCCAGAACACCCCGCCCGTCGCCGGGTCGAGCGCGACCAGTTCGCCATAGCCGGTTGTCGCGAACAGCTTGCCGCCGCCGAAGGCGAGGCCCCCGCCCGAGACATCGCTGTTGCGGTCATAGCCGGGGGTCAGATCAGAGGACCACAGATGCCCGCCGCCGGTCGAGGTGGCGCTGACCGTCGCATGGGCGTCGATGGTGTAAACCCGCCCGCCGGCCACGACCGGCGCGGCCGAGATGCGGTTCTTGCGGCTGTTGCCGCCGCCGATCGGGGCGCTCCATGCCCGTTGCGGGGCCGATGACAGCCGGGCATTGGCGACGAAGTGCCGCACGTTGCCGCCGCGATGGGTCCAGTCGGCATTGGCGACCTGCGCGGGCAGCGAGATCGGCACGGCCCGGTTCTGCACCAGTTCCGACGGCGCGCGGGGCGCGGGGTTCTGATCGGTCGGAACCGAATCCTCCAGCGCCGCACGCACCGGGAAGCGTTCGCCCGGAAGGATCACCTCCTTCTCGCAGGCGGCCAGCAGGCCAAGGGCCGCAAGCCCGGTCATCAGCGCAGACGTCCGCATCCGTTTCACCCGCACGGTTGTTCCCTCACCAGCCATCGTCAGATCAGCCCGCATTCGCCGAAGGCGCCGCCCCGGGGGGCGTGCCGCCAAGCGTGATGATCGCCTGGGAAACCCGTCCGCGCAGCCCGCGCGGGGCCTGTTCATCCTGAACCAGCGGGGTCAGCGCGGCGATCGCCGCGGCGGTCTTGCCTTCCTCGATCAGCAGATAGGCCATCTGCTCCAGCGCCAGCGGGCGGAAGGCCCGGCCCGGCACAGCCAGCGGCTCCAGCGCGGCGCGGCGGTCGGCAAGCGGCATATCCTTGCCCGCAACCAGAACCTTCCGCAGCGTGGCGAGGTCGCGGTAAACCTGCGACTGGCCCGGATCGGCGATCAGCTTGTCCAGCGCGGCGAGGGTCGCCGCCTTGTCCTGTTCGGGGTCCGAGGCCAGCATCAGTTCCTTGACCGCGACCTGGCCGC
>JAATGA010000214.1 GCA_015654855.1 Rhodobacterales bacterium | reverse complement strand
CGTCTCCTCCCCCCGCATCACATCGGCGGGGCTGGCCTGGCAAAGCCCCGGCGCGACAGAGATGCGCAGGCGCGGGTCGGTGGTCGGCACAGGCGTCAGTGCATCGGCGGCGACCGGGGTGCAGGGCACCGGGCGATAGGCGGCCTCGCGCCAGCCCTGCCGCGCGCCGACCATGCCGCAGGCGAGCACCGGCGTGACGCGGCCCGAGGGCAGCCAGTCCCCGATCAGTTCCAGCAGCGCGGGTTCGTAATCGGCGGGCGTCAGGCTGCCCATGCCACGGTCGGAAGCCGCCTCGGCAACGATCCCGCCGGCATCCAGCGCCCAAACCCGCAGGTTCGAGGTGCCCCAGTCGGCCGCGATCCAGTCCGGTGTCATTCTGGCCCTCCCCACGGCCCGCGAGGGGCGCCGCAGCCCTTTCGGGCGGTCACATCCGCGCGGGGGCAGATTGCGGGGCAGGGCGGGGCGTGTCAACTCGGGCCGCCGCGTCTGAGGGGCGGACGGGACGACGCCTCCGCGCAGCTCAGGCCCCGAGATGCCGTTCGCCCCGCACCTCGGCCAGCCGCATCTGGCGTTCCCGCTCGCGAAAGCGGGCGCGGTCGGCCTCGGAATATTCGCCTGCGCAATGCGGGCAGCGAACGCCGGTTTCGAACAAGGGCGAGGCGCGGTCGTCGGCGTCGAGCGGCCGGCGGCAGGCCCCGCAGGTCGACAGCCCACCCGGCCGCAGCCCGTGCCCGACCGACACCCGCTGGTCGAAGACAAAGCATTCGCCCTGCCACAGGCTTTCGGCCTCGGGCACCTCTTCCAGGTATTTCAGGATGCCGCCTTGCAGGTGGAAAACCTCTTCCACGCCCTGACCGATCAGCCAGTTGGTCGATTTCTCGCAGCGGATGCCGCCGGTGCAGAACATGGCGATGCGCTTGTTGTGGAAGCGGTCCTTATTCGCCTCCCACCAGGCGGGGAATTCGCCGAAGCTGCGGGTTTCCGGGTCGACGGCCCCGGCAAAGGTGCCGATGGCGACCTCGTAATCGTTGCGGGTGTCGATCACCGCGACATCCGGCTGGCGGATCAGATCGTTCCAGTCGGCGGGCGCGACATAGCGCCCGGTCCCGGCGCGCGGGTCGACGCCCGGCTGGCCCATGGTGACGATCTCGCGCTTGACCCGCACCTTCATCCGGCCGAAGGGCACGGTTTCGGCCAGGCTCTCCTTCCAGTCCAGCGCGGCACAGCCCGGCAGGGCGCGAATATGCGCCAGCACTGCGTCGATCCCCGCGCGCGTGCCGGCGATGGTGCCGTTGATCCCCTCGCCCGCCAGCAGGAGCGTGCCCGCCACCCCGTTCGCGGCGCAGACCGCCTCAAGCGGCGGTTTCAGCGCGGCGGTATCGGCAAATGCGGTGAATTTGTAAAGCGCGGCGACGGTCAGCATGGCCGGGGAAATGCCCCCTTGCCCCGCCAAATGCAAGTCCGCCGGGCGCCAGAGCGCCCGAAGGGGGATTGCAAGCACCGAAACCATTTCCTACGCAGGATCACGGGTTCACCGAGGAGGAACTGGCCATGCGCGCCGAAAATGAGGCCCTGATCGTCATCGACGTGCAGAACGACTTCTGCCCCGGCGGCGCGCTGGCGGTGAAGGACGGCGATGCCATCGTCGCGGGGATCAACGCCCTCGCCGCAGAATTCGCCACCGTCGTGCTGACCCAGGACTGGCACCCGGCGGATCACGCCTCTTTCGCCGCGAACCACCCCGGCGCGGCACCGTTCAGCGTCACCGAAATGCCCTATGGCGCGCAGGTGCTGTGGCCGGTGCATTGCGTGATCGGCACACCGGGGGCGGAGTTCCACCCGGACCTGAACACCGACGCCGCGCAGATGGTGATCCGCAAGGGCTTTCGCCCCGGCATCGACAGCTATTCCGCCTTTTTCGAAAACGACCGTAAGACGCCCACCGGGCTTGAGGGTTATCTGCGGTCGCGGGGCGTGTCCTCGCTGGTGCTGACCGGGCTCGCCACAGACTACTGCGTCGCTTATTCGGCGCTGGATGCGGTCAGGCTGGGGTTCGACGTAGTGGTGCGGCCGGATCTGTCGCGGGCCATCGACCTCGACGGATCGCTGTCGGGCGCGCTGTCCGAAATGGCCGATGCCGGCATCGTCCTGGCGGAGGCGTAAGACAATGGCCGACATCGCCACCCGCGTCTGGAACCACAAGTGGAAGATCGACCCGATCGTGCGCTCGCTGATCGACACCGACTTCTACAAACTGCTGATGTGCCAGTCGATCTATCGCAACCGGCCCGATACGACGGTCGAATTCAGCCTGATCAACCGGTCGAAATCCATCCGCCTGGCCGATCTGATCGACGAGGGCGAGTTGCGCGAGCAACTCGACCACATCCGCACCCTGCGCCTGACGCGGGGAGAATCGACCTGGCTGCGCGGCAACACCTTCTATGGCAAGCGTCAGATGTTCCGCCCCGACTTCATGGAGTGGTTCGAGAACCTGCAACTGCCGCCCTATCACCTGGAAAAGCGCGACGGGCAGTATGAACTGACCTTCGAGGGCAAGTGGCCTGATGTCATGCTGTGGGAAATCCCCGCCCTGACCGTGCTGATGGAACTGCGCTCGCGCGCGGCGCTCGGCCGGATGAAGCGGTTCGAGTTGCAGGTCCTCTACGCCCGCGCCATGACCAGGGTGTGGGAGAAGGTCGAACGGCTGAAGCGGCTGGAAGGGTTGAAGATCGCCGATTTTGGCACGCGCCGGCGGCATTCCTTCCTGTGGCAGGACTGGTGCGTCCAGGCGATGATGGAGGGGCTGGAGGGCGCCTTCACCGGCACCTCGAACTGCCTGATCGCCATGCGCCGCGACATCGAGGCGATCGGGACCAACGCCCATGAACTGCCCATGGTCTATGCCGCGCTGGCCGAGAACGACGAGCGGCTGGCCCAGGCCCCCTATCAGGTCATGGCCGACTGGCATGACGAGCACGAGGGCAATCTGCGGATCATCCTGCCCGACACCTTCGGCACCGAGGGCTTCCTGAAGAACGCCCCCGCCTGGCTGTCGAAATGGACCGGCATCCGCATCGATTCCGGTGATCCCGCGCAAGGCGCGGAAACCGCGATCCGCTGGTGGCGCGAGCAGGGCGAGGATCCGCGCGAGAAGCTGATCATCTTTTCGGACGGTCTGGACGTCGGAAAGATCGAGGAATTGCACCGCCAGTTCCACGACCGGGTGAAGGTGTCCTTCGGCTGGGGCACGATGCTGACCAACGACTTCCGCGGGCTGGTGCCCGGCGATGCGCTGGCGCCCTTCAGCCTTGTCTGCAAAGCGGTTTCCGCCAATGGGCGTCCGACGGTGAAGCTGTCGGACAACCCGAACAAGGCGATGGGGCCGGCGGACGAAATCACACGCTACAAGCGGGTTTTCGGCGTGGGTGCGCAGGTGGCGAGCGAGGTCGTGGTCTGACCCGTGGCAAGCGGGGGTTTCACGCCCCCGCGCCCCCGTGGGATATTTAAGCCAGGATGAAAGGGGCCTAGCGGCAGCCTGCGATCCGTCTGGCGCACATGACCGCGCGGTCGATGTGGCGCCGGACCACCGGGGCGTCGGGCGCGACGCGCGGCATGGTCCAGCCGACCGAGGCCAGCGTGCGGGCGAGCGTGAAGCTGTCGACCAGATCCGTCCGCAGCGGGCGCACCCCGGCATAGCCCGCGATCAGCGCGGCGCGGATTTCGGCATAGCCGGGCTCGTAAAGGTTCTGGCTGAGCACCGAGCCGAGATCGTAGAGCCGGAAGCCGATGCCGGCATCATCGAAGTCGATCAGCGTCAGGGTCTCGCCCGAGACCATGACATTTTCCCGCAGCGCGTCGGAATGGATCAGGCCGATGTCGGCGCCCTCGGCCTGATGGGCACCGAGCCGGTCGCGCAGCCAGTCGCGCGCGGCGCGTAGGGTGCGCGCCTCCTCGGGCGTCAAGGCGGGGTGTTCCCAGAACCGGCCCCAGGTCGGCGCCTCGCCCAGCAGGCCCTCGGCGTCCCAGCGGTGGCGGGTGAACCAGGCGGGCGGGACCAGCCCGTCGGAGGTGCTGTGGATCAGGGCCAGCAGGCGGCCGAGCGCATGGTGCCGCGCCGCCTGCTGTGCGACGGTTCCTGACAGCGGCGTGCCTGCCGCGCCAAGCGGCGCACCCTCTACCCATTGGACCACCGAGACGCGGCGGCCCGTGACGGAATGCGCCAGCACCGCGCCGTCCGGCAAGGGCACGGCGCGCGGCACAGCCAGCCCCGCATCGGCGAGTTGCGTCGCCCACCACAGTTCGGACCGGATTGCTGCATCGCTTTGATAGCCGGGCCGGTGCAGGCGCAGCGCGGCGCGCCGGCCATTGGGCAAAGCGATCTCGTGCACGGCATTTTCCCGCTCGGACAGCGGGCGGATGAGGCGCGCACCCCAGAGGCGCGCGACATCGGCAGCCTCGGTCATCCGTGCCGTGCCGCGTCGAGCGCCTGTTGCAGCGCATCGGCCAGGAGATCCGCGTGTTCGCGCGCGAAGGGCATCGGCGGGCGGATCTTCAGGATGTTCTGCCCGCGGCCCAGGCGGTTCAGCAAAAAGCCGCGCGCGACCATCGCCTCGACGAGATCGCCGGTGAAATCGGTGGCGGGGGTGTCGCCGTCGAAGAACTCCAGCGCGAAGAACAGGCCCACGCCCCGCACGTCGCGCAGAAAGGGATGGTGCAGCGCCCGCATCCGTTCCAGCAGATAGGCGCCGATGGTGGCGGCATTGTCCTGCAACCCCTCTTCCTCTATCACGTCGAGCGTGGCGAGGCAGGCGGCGGCCGACACCGGATTGCCGCCGAACGTGTTGAAATAGCCGAAGTTCTCGCGGAAGGCGGCCATCACCTGCGGCCTCGCGACGACGGCGGCGACCGGGTGGCCATTGGCCATCGGCTTGCCCATGGTCACGATGTCGGGGGCAAAGCCCATGCGGTCGTGGCCCCAGAAATGGCTGCCGGTGCGGCCGAAACCCGGCTGCACCTCGTCGGCGATCATCAGCCCGCCGGCGGCGCGGATCGCGCGCATGGTGGCGTCGAGAAAGCCGGGGGGCGCTGCCGGCATCCCCTCGTTGGCGAAGACCGGGCAGAGCATCATCGCCGAAAAGCCATAGCCCGCCGCCTGCAATTCGGCGATGGTCTCCGCCACATGCGCGGCAAAGCGCGCCCCCGCATCGCCTGCGGGCTGGCCCGGCGCGATCAGCCGGTCGGGCGCCGGCACCAGCCGGACCCAGGGCGCGCGCCCCCCGATCGGCGGGCGGCGGGTCGAAAGCTGGCTGACCGCCGCCGTGTTGCCATGATAGGTGTTGTCGGTCGCGATCACTCCGGTCGCCCGGGTCGCGGCTTGCGCCATCCGCAGGGCGATGTCGTTGGCCTCGGACCCGGTGCAGGTCATGATCGCCTGGGACAGCCCGTGATCCAGCCGCGCCGTCAGCCGCTCGATATAGTCGAGCACCGCGTCGTGCAGATAGCGGGTATGGGTGTTGAGCCGCGCCGCCTGGGCCGCGATGGCTGCGACCACGCGGGGATGGCAATGCCCGACATGCGGCACGTTGTTGTAGCAGTCGAGGTAGCGCTTGCCCTGCGCATCCCAGAGCCAGACGCCCTCGCCCCGGATGATATGGACCGGGCTGCGATAGAAGGTGGGCACATTCGGCCCCATCAGACGCGCGCGGCGGTCGGTCAGGCTTTCGGCGGGCAGATCGGTCATGGGCAAGTTCTCGTTCATTCTTCGGCCTCCGGTCCGACGCGGCCGCGCGCCGCCTTGACGGTGCCGCGCACCGCCTTACCCTCCAGCCGGCGCTGCTGGCTGCCCCAGGTTGGTTTGGTCGCGATCCGGCGTTTCGGCGCTACCAACGCCTCGCGGATCATCTCGGCCAGGCGTTCGCGGGCAAGCTCGCGGTTGCGCTGCTGGCTGCGGGTTTCCTCGGCACGGATGACAATCGCGCCCTCCAGCGTCCAGCGCCGGCCGGCGAGGCGTCGCAGCCGGGCCTTCACCGGCGGGGACAGATGCGGCGAGCGTTCCGCCTCGAACCGCAGTTCGACTGCCGTCTCGACCTTGTTCACATTTTGCCCGCCCGGGCCGGACGAGCGCGAAAAGCTCTCGACCAGTTCCCAGTCGGCGATGTGGAGCGTGTCGGTGATGCGCAGCATGGTGCCAAGATTAAGCGAAAGCGTCAGCGCCTGAAAGGCGGTTCCCGCCGGGGGTCCGGGGGTTTTCCACCCCCGGACCCCCGAAGGATATTTTCATGAAGATGAAGAAAAGGATCTCTTTCCCCCATCCTCTATGCGGAAATATCTGCGGAGGGTGAATGAGCCGCAAGGACCGGGAGGGTGAGCGGGGCACGGAAAGCCTTCCGGGGGACGGTTCCTGGCCGCGAATGCCCGGCCGGGCGGCAGCCTGCTTCGACAGGACCCGGCCTGTCGGGAAAGGCGCCGGAAACGAGAAAGAGTCGCCGACATGGGCGGCGACTCTTTCCGAGTTCCAAGGAGATGGGCCAGTTAGGATTTGGGCCCAATCATCAGGTCGTTTAATGAGGGGCTGCCCTCAGAAAGCGATCCTCCTGACTGTCCGGACACCTCTCTCCAATATCACTCTAGACACTGGATCACCTCCTTTCAAAAGATTGTCGATAGGTGGAGGTTTGCACAGTTCCGGCGTTTGTCAAAACAAATCATGCGGGCTTTCGCGTCAATTGCCGAATGATGAGCCGGAACGGCACCAGCGCTGCGAGCGCAAGCACAAGTTTTACGCACCAGTCCGCGACACCCAGCGATGCCCAGAGCGGAACCATCGGCCCGAACCCCAGCAGTGGTAGGTGCTCATTGGCCCAGGCCACATCATTTGTGGGTTCAAGGAAGGTGAAGACCGTTGCGAAGGCCACACTGAAAAAGATGGCGGTGTCGATCGACGACGATATCAGCGATGAAAAAAGCGGCGGATGCCACCACGGGCGATTTCGCAGACGTTCGAAAATCGCAACATCCAGCAGGTTCGAGCACAGGAAGGCCAGACCCGAGCCAAGCGCCACGCGCAGGGTGACGAGGGGTCCGAACTCTCCCTCGATGCGGGTGCCGACGAACGAGCACAGGATGCCGACGACGAAGCCTGCCAGCACCACCTTGCGCGCGGCGGCGGTGCCATGGATGCGGTTCGTCAGATCGACGACGAGGAAGGCGAAAGGATAGGTAAAGGCGCCCCAGGTCAGCCAGTCGCCGACAAGGAATTGCACCAGGATGTTCGAGGCGACGACGACGACGGCCATCGCCAGAACGGGGACGATCAGGGAACGCATCTGTTTGATCCGTTTTTACAAGGTTGCGGAGACTTGGCCCCGACCCGCGGGACGGGCGCGCAATACCCCCTTGCGCGGCGCGCGTCAATCCGCGCGGCGGCTCAGCCGTCGAGCCGGTATTCCACGATCTGAGTCGACAGGAAGAACTGGAAACCGTCGTCCGCGATCATCGTGGCGCGCAGGCGCCCCGCGCCGTCGCGCCAGACCGACAGCCCCTCCAGATTGCCATGGGTCATGTAGCCGGTCAGCAGCAGAATCTCGCCGGTCTGCGTGCCGCGTCGATGCAGATCCAGCCGGCGGATCCGGCTGCGCATACCTTTGAGCCCGGCGAAGTCCCTTTCCAGCACATAGAGCGCGCCATCCGGCCCGACATCGGCCGCGACCGGCAGGAAATCCCCGTCGCGGGTCAGCGCGAGCGGCATGTCCCATTTGCCGCCACGATACCGCCAGACCGGAAAGGCGCCGGCACGGCTGCTGGTCTGTTCGGGCAGGGCGTAAAGCGTGCCATCGCCATCCACAGCCAGCGCCTCAAGCTGCCGGTTGGCCGGAAGGCCCGCGAATTCGCGCGGTGACGGCAGGTTCCGCGCCCCGGCCCCCAGGCTTTCGTAGCACAGCACCCGCGCCGGATCCTCGAACGACACGCAGACCCGTCCGTCCGGCGCGATGGCCAGCCCTTCGCTGTCGCGTCGCCCGGCGGCGAGCGGTTCCGTCCCCTTGCCGCGCAACGCCGCCACCGGTCCGGCCTCGATATCCGTCACGCGGCCCGCCGCATCGCGGATCAGCCGGCCCGAGACGTAGTTCCCCCGGTCGGTCAGGGCGACGAAGCCCTTACCCGATGCGTCGACCTCTATGGCGGAAAAGCCGCCGAAGCCGCGATCGGTGCGGTGCCAGTCATAGCTGCCGGCGAACTCGGGTCCCGCCACGGCCGGCCCCGCCGCAAGCCAGGCCCCGGCGATCAGTCCGAGGCGAGAACGGTGGCGCATTGGGCGGGCAGGTCGGCCATCGTATATTCGCGCGGTCCGCGCTTCCTCGGCTGCGGCTCGGCGGGCTTGCCGGTCCGTTTCGGCGGGTTGAGGTAGTCGGTCACCCACCAGGTCAGCGTTTCGTCGCAGCCGTTGCCGCCCTTGGACAGTTCGGACACCGTGGGCGCCTGAACCTCGCAGGCGCGGGCGCCGGGCGGGCATTTCAGGCGGACGTGGAAATGCGTGTCATGGCCGGCGATGGGGCGAATCTTCTGCAACCAGGGGGTGTCGGATTTCTTCGCCGTCCGGCACATCTCGATCTTGACCGCCGCCGCGACGAAGATCCGGTCGACACGCGGGTCGCCCGCCGCGGCCTTCATCAGATCGCGATGGGCATTGGTCCAGTTCCTGGTGATCGAGCGCTGATCGGCCGAACGCACCGGGATGGACGAGATGCTTTCGCGTTCCGCCCGCGTCAGGTTCAGCCGTTTCGGCGGCAACATCCAGATATCGGCGTCCAGCCCGATCTGGTGGCTTGCATGGCCGCCGGTCATCGGGCCGCCGCGCGGCTGGCTGATGTCGCCGATGTAAAGCCCGGCCCAGCCGACCTTTTGCGCCTCGATGCTCAGATCCTGAAGGAAGGCGATCATCTCGGGCTGGCCCCAGTTGCGGTTGCGCGACAGCCGCATCGCCTGCCAGGTCGGCCCGGTTTCGGGCATCTGCACCAGACCCGCGGCGCATCCCTTCGCATAGGCCCCGATGGGCGAGGGCACCTGGGCCGAGGCGGTGGCCTTCGCCCCGAACAGCTTGTTGGCCAGTTCCTGCGCCCCCGCGCCCGCCGGCAGTGCCAGCAGCAGTGCGGCAATCGTTACGATTTTACGGATCATGCCTCTTCGCCCCTCGGTTTGACCCAGATTAGCAGGATCAACCCGACAAGGAACAGCAGGATGACCGGCGAAATGCCAATCCGGGCGTTCTGACTGAAATGTGAAACCACGGCGATCAGGAAGGGAGTGATGAAGCTCGCCACCTTGCCCGACAGGGCGAAAAGGCCGAAAGCCTCGGTCGCGCGGTCGGGTGTGGTGTGGCGGAGCAGCATTGTCCGGCTGGCGGCCTGCAACGGGCCGCCGGCGGCACCGATCAGCGCGCCGCAGATGAAGAACAGGATGTCGGGCGTCGAGGAGGCGGGGGCGAAGGCAATGCCCCAGACCTGCTCGCGGTCCATCCCGACGATCAGCAGGCAGACGACGATCAGCACCGCGATGGCCCCGGCGATCACCGGCTTCGGCCCCAGCCGCGCGTCCATCCGCCCCCCCCACCAGCTTGCCAGCATCGCGGTGATCCCGCCGATGATGCCGAAGATACCGATCCGGGTGATCGACCAGTCCAGCACGTTCGAGGCGTAGACGCCGCCAAAGGCGTAAAGCCCGTTCAGCGCGTCGCGATAGGCCAGAGCCGAGCCGAGATAGGCGGCCAGGCTGCGCCGGAACCGCAGGCTTGCGATCAACTCCCACAGGCTCGCCATCGCAGCGCGGATGTTCAGCGCGCCGGCGCCGCCCTTCGGCTCCTTCACCCAAAGGAAAAAGGGGATCATGAAGACGAGATACCACAGCGCGACGAAGGGTCCGACGAAACGGGTGCCCGCGCGCGATTCGACATCCGTAAAGAACAGCGGGTCGATGCCGATCAGCGTCTTGCCCGTGTCGCCGCTGTCGGCGAAGAGCGCCAGCATGATGAACAGCGCGATCAGCCCGCCAAGGTAGCCGAAGGCGAAGCCATTGCCGGAAATCGCCCCCAGGTCGTCGCGATCCGAAAGGGTCGGCATCAGCGCATTGGTGAAGATCGTGGCGAACTCCATGCCGATGAAGCCGATCCCGAACAGGATCACCGCCTGGCGCAGCATTCCGGCCTCGCCCCCCGGCATGACACACCACAGCCCCCAGGCACCGACGACGTAAAAGGCCGAAAAGATCCAGACCCAGACCAGCCTGCGCCCGGTCCCGTCCGCTACCGCGCCCAGGAAGGGCGCGAATACCGCGACCGCCAGCGACGAGATCGTCAGGCCGAACCCCCAATAGGCCTGGGCCGCGGCCTTGGCAGCCTCTTCCTCCAGCCCCTGGCCCAGGTAATAGCCCCGCGCCACTTCGGCGAAATAGGGGCCGAAGACGAAGGTCAGCAGCAGGGTGTTATAGGGCTGGCTGGCCCAGTCGAAGAAATACCAGCCCCAGATGCGTCTGCTGTCCCGCCCCGAAACATCGCGGATCGCGCCGCCATAGCCGGAATTGCCGCTCATGCCCGCCCCCCGTGATCTCTGGCCGGGATGAAGCCTCAATCAGCCCGCCAGCGCAAGCAGGCGCCGAGCAAAGCCCGTGCCTGTTGCAGGCCCGTATCGCCGCCGCCGCGCCGG
>JAATGA010000162.1 GCA_015654855.1 Rhodobacterales bacterium | reverse complement strand
CGACGTTGAGGTTCGCCGGCTGGGCATAGACGTCCTCGGGGGCCTCTACCTGCTGCACCACGCTGTGTTTCCATACCACGATGCGGTCGGCGGGCGACAGCGCCTCGTCCTGATCGTGCGTGACGAAGATGGTGGTGCGGTCGAGCTCGCTATGGATGCGCCGGATCTCGGCGCGCATTTCCAGCCGCAGCTTGGCATCGAGGTTCGACAGCGGCTCATCCATCAGCAGCAGCGTCGGCTGGATGACCAGTGCGCGGGCCAGCGCCACGCGCTGTTGCTGGCCGCCCGACATCTGCCCGGGCAGCCGGCTTTTAAGGTGGTCCATATGGACCGAGGCAAGGGCCGCAGTCACGCGGCGCTCGCTTTCGGCCTTGCTGACCGACCGTGTTTCCAGACCGAAGCCCACGTTTTCCGCCGCCGTCATATGCGGGAAAAGCGCATAGTTCTGGAACACCATGCCGATGTTCCGTTCGGCCGGGGGACGATCGTTGATCACCTGATCATCAAACGAAATCGTCCCCGATTCGATCGAGTTGAAACCCGCGATCATGCGCAGCAGCGTCGTCTTCCCGCAGCCGGATGGCCCCAGAAGGGTAAAGAATTCGCCGTTCTTGATCTCGAGATCAAGGTCGGGAATGGCGACCTGGCCGTTGTACTCCTTGCGAAGGGAGCGCAGCGAGATACTCGTCATGATGCAGTTCCTGCTCGTCGGGTGTCAGAGTGCTTCTTCAAGCACTTTCTTGAACTTTGCGATGATGTCGCTGCGGTGTTCGGCGACATAGGCGCTGTCTTCCTGAGCCGTCGGGATGTCGGACAGAAGCGGCAGGCCCGACTTGACCACGCCTTTGCGCAGCGGACGGCCGGCGGTTTTATCGGCGATGATCGTCTGGCCTTCCTCGGAGATGATGAAGTCTACGAAGGCCTGCGCTGCCGCCTCGTTCGGGCCGCCCTTGATCACTTGGAGGGTGGCGTTCAGGAAGACCGCCCCTTCGCTGGGATAGACGATCTCGACCGGAGCGCCGCTGAGCACAAAGTTCAGCGACAGCGGCTCGTACGTCAGGCCAACGGCATATTCGCCGGCGGCGACATCCTTGGCGATCTGGCTGGACGAGCCGATCATGATGCCGTCAAGCTGGACCACCAGCTGGCGGACATAGTCCCAGCCGGCCGCCGATTCATAATCGCCGCCAACGGCTTTCAGCATGTTGGTCAGCTGCGCGAAGGCCGAGGAAGAGGCGGTCGGGTCGCCAAAGGCAAGTTTGCCCTTCAGCTCGGGTTTCAGCAGATCGGCATAGCTGGTGACGGTCACGCCCAGATCGGCCAGCGCGTCCTTGTTCACCAGCAGGTTCGAGCCATCGGCCTGATACGAGGTGTAGAAGCCGGTCATGTTCCGGCCCGATTCCTCCAGCGAGGCATCTTCGGGCGAGACATATTCCGCCCAGAGATCCTTGTTCGCATCGGCCATCGCCGCGCCGCCCCCAAACAGCACATCGCCCTGGGGATTTGCGACTTCCGAACGGATGCGCTGATACAGCTCGCCCGTGCCGGCGGTCACCAGCTGCACCGTCACGCCCGACTTTTCTTCAAAGACCGGGATCAGGTTTTCCAGCATCCCTTGTTCGTTCATCGTATAAACGATCAGGGTGGTACCGGCGATGCTGCCGTCGGCCGCGCGGGCCGCGCCGATCGAAAACGGGGTCGCGAACGATCCGAAAACGGCCAGAACGGCTGCCACCGAACAAAGGACTGATCTGCGGTTCATTCGTGTTCCCTTTTTACTGCATGCTGTTGTGCTGGAGCGCGAGAGCTTTCCAGAGGATGGTTTGAGGACTATTTTCGGGGCGATGACGGGGTCAATGGGCGATTGACCCGATCCCCCGGCTTTCGGGCATTTGGCGGGCATGGTTGATTTGGCAGCCTGATAATTTGGCGGAATCGCACTATTTTTGCCTGAACTGCCGCGTTGTAATGCAAACGTCATACTACTGTCATGTGTGGCTGTCGTCCCCGGAATTGAATCGTCGATGCGATTCGGGTTCCCCCGCCCCGCACCTGCCCGGGATCTGCTCGGGACTTGTGGTGCCAGAGGGCGGTCATCCCGGTCGCCAAGCGGCGGCAAGGGTGATCCATCGGGGCGCGCTTTATTCGATATTCCCCACTTTCAGCAGTGCGGCTCGGCCGGCAAGGAAGGCATCGCGGTTCGCGGCGGCATCGGCCTCGTCCAGCGGGTAGACCTTGATGTCGGCGATCTCTGGCAGAGCGACATAGTCGGAAACCTTGATGTCCGTGCGGCTGGGGCGACACAACCCACCGAAGGTCGGGCAGAGTGGGCGACCGCCGGTGTTCAGCGATGCAGCGATCCAATTCTGCTTGATGGTGACTGTGCGTGCGCTGATCATCGCCACGATCAGGAGGCATAACGTCTCCAGCCGCGGCTTGTTCAACG
The DNA here is from genome assembly GCA_015654855.1 of Rhodobacterales bacterium. GTDB lineage: Bacteria > Pseudomonadota > Alphaproteobacteria > Rhodobacterales > Rhodobacteraceae > JAATGA01. Next base: position 71 of record JAATGA010000162.1, on the reverse strand, counting down.
AGACAACCGGCGATAGCTTTTGCCGGAGAGCGGTGATGGCTGGACTGTTCATGACGGAAGATCCGGTTCGG
>JAATGA010000057.1 GCA_015654855.1 Rhodobacterales bacterium | reverse complement strand
GCGGATGCGGTGAGGGCGGCGCTGATCTGATGCACGTTCTGTTCCGCGAAACCCACGGGCTGGAAGAGACGGCGGTGCCGCAGGATCTGGGGCAGGCGCCTGCGGATCTGGTGGTGCTGTCCTTTTCCGACAGCGACCTCGGGGCATTCGCGGCCGGCTGGCGGCGGGGCAGGGGCGGTCTGCCCTCTCTGCGGCTGGCCAATCTTGTCGCGCTGACCCATCCGCTGTCGGTCGACACCTACATCGACCGGACGCTGACCCATGCAAAGGGCATCCTGATCCGGCTGATCGGCGGCGCCTCGTGGTGGGCCTATGGGGTCGAGCAGATCGCGCGCCTCGCCCGGGAAAGGGGCATCGCGCTGGCCATCCTGCCGGCGGACGGGCGGCCCGACCCGGCACTCGACCTCGCCTCCACGCTGCCGGTCTCGACGCTGCGGCAGTTGCAAAGGCTGTGCGAGGCGGGGGGCGAGATCGCCGCACAAGGCGCGCTGGCGCAGCTCGCGCTGGCCGCCGGGCTCTATGCGGGCCCGGTCCCCGGCAACAAGGTCTTGCCGCCTTTCGGTCTCTGGCACCCCGATAGGGGTCTGATCGCGCAGGCCCCGTCCGGTGCCGCGCCGCTGGTCGCGATCCCTTTCTACCGCGCCTGGGCCGCCGCCGCCGATACCGCGGGTGTCGCCGCCCTCATCTCCGGCTTCGAGGCGGCGGGCTTCCGGGCGCTCGGCCTGTTCGTCCCTGGTCTGAAGGAACCCGCGGCCGCGGCCTGGCTGCGCGAGACGCTTGCCGGTCTGGCTCCGGCGGCGGTGGTCAACACCACCGCCTTCTCGGCCCGCGCCGGGGGCGGATCGCCGCTCGACGCCGCCGGGGTGCCGGTGTTCCAGGCGATCCATGCCACGTCGACCCTGGCCGCATGGCAAGGCTCCGACCGCGGCCTTTTGCCGGCCGACCTCGCCATGCATGTCGCTCTGCCCGAGGTGGACGGGCGCATCGGCGCGGGCGTGATCTCGTTCAAGGACCTCGCCCCGCCCGATCCCGATCTGCAATTCGCCCGCGCCGCCCATGCGCCCGATCCCGACCGGATCGCCGCCACCGTCGCCCGCGTCGCGGGATGGCTGCGGCTTGCCACCATTCCGGCGGCCGAAAAGCGCGTGGCGCTGGTTCTGTCCACCTATCCGGGCAAGGCGCATCGGATGGCCCATGCGGTCGGCCTCGACGCCCTGGCGTCGGCGGAGGCGATGCTGGAAGACCTGCGCGAAGCCGGACACGCCATTGCTCCCGGCGCGCCGCTGGAGCAGGCGCTGACCGACCGCATCCGCTGGCCGCTCCCGGCCTACCGCGCGGCGCTGGCCACGTTGCCCGAAGCGCTGCGCAACAGCCTGATCGAAACCCACGGGCACCCCGGGAACGCCCCCGAAGCTGCTGACGGGGCCTTCGCCTTTGCCGCCACACGCAGAGGCAGGACTCTTGTCGCTCTGCAACCCGAGCGCAGCGGCGACCCGGAGCGCGAGGGCGAATATCACGATACCACGCGCGTGCCCTGCCACGCCTATGTCGCCTTCTACCTCTGGCTGCGCCAGCAGGCCGATGCCCTCGTCCACATCGGCGCTCATGGCACACTGGAATGGCTTCCCGGCAAGTCCGCCGCCCTCTCGGCCACCTGTTGGCCCGAGGCGCTTGCCGGCCCCCTTCCGGTCGTCTACCCCTTCATCGTCAACGACCCCGGAGAGGCCGCGCAAGCCCGTCGCCGCCTTGGCGCCGTGACGCTCGGCCATCTGCCGCCACCTTTGGCCGAGGCCGGGATGCCCGCGCCGCTTGCCCGTCTCGAACGCCTGCTTGACGAATATTCCACCGCCGACGGGCTGGATCCGGCCCGCCGCACGCGCCTGATCGACGCCATCAGGGGCGAGGCGCGGGCGGCGGGGGTCGAGCAGGATCTGGATCTTCCCGCCGATGCCTCTGCCGCCGAGGCGATCCCGCGTATCGACCGTTTCGTCTGCGACCTGAAGGAAAGCCAGTTTTGCGATGGCCTGCATGTCTGGGGTCGCGGCACGCCCATGCCGGAGCCGGAGGGGGCGGTCGCGGGCGATCCCGCCTCCATCCTGGCCGAACGCCGCAGCCTGATCGACGCGCTGGCGGGGCGGTTCGTCCCGCCCGGCCCCTCGGGTTCCCCTTTCCGGGGCCGGGCGGATGTGCTGCCGACGGGTCGCAACCTCTTTGGCACGGATCCTCGCGCCGTGCCGTCGCGCGCCGCCCATGCGCAGGGCGTCAAGCTGGCCGAGGAACTGGTTCGCCGCCATTTGCAGGACCAGGGCGACTGGCCGCGCGGGCTGGTGGTCAACCTCTGGGGAAGCGCCACCATGCGCACCGCCGGAGAGGAATTCGCCATGGCGCTGCATCTGGCCGGAGTGAAGCCCCTGTGGGACGAAGGCTCCGACCGGGTGACGGGCTTCGGGATCCTGCCGCTCGCGCTGATGGACCGGCCCCGCATCGAGGTGACCTTGCGGGTCTCGGGCCTCTTCCGCGACGTGTTCCCCGACCTCGCCGCCCTGTTCGAAGCCGCGACCCGGGCGCTGCGCCATCGCGACGAGGCGGCGGACATGAACCCCTATGTCACCGCCGCCGAAGGCCCGCGCGTCTTTGCCCCGGCGCCGGGCAGTTATGGCCTTGGCCTGTCGGGCGGGCCTTTG
>JAATGA010000001.1 GCA_015654855.1 Rhodobacterales bacterium | reverse complement strand
CGAAGATCAGGTGATACCATTCCACCGGATGTCGGTCTCCAAGGCGCGATCCGGCACGAAGCGCCGGGTGCTTTTGTCGCCTTGAGGCGACGCTCTTTCCATGGCAGGCAGGGGCACGAACCGCAAGCCCCCTGCCCGCACCGAGGTCCCAACATGCGCCCGACCGTTGCACCCATGCCCGCCACCCGCCTGCGCCGGATGCGCCGCACGCCCGCCCTGCGGGCGCTGGCGCAAGAGGTGCGGCTTTCGACGGCAGATCTGATCTGGCCGGTTTTCGTCCGCGAAGGCGAAGGCATCCGGGAACCCGTCGCCTCGATGCCAGGTGTCGACCGGCTGTCCGTCGATCTGCTGGTGGGTGAGGTCGAGCGGGCTGCAAAGCTGGGAATCCCGGCCGTCTGCGTCTTTCCCTACACCGACCCGGTTCTGCGCACCGAAACCTGCGAAGAGGCGTGGAACCCCGACAATATCGCCAACCGCGCGATCCGCGCGATCAAGGCGGCGGTGCCTGAGGTGGCGGTGATGACCGACATCGCGCTCGACCCCTATAACGCCAACGGCCATGACGGGCTGGTGCGCGACGGGGTGATTCTGAACGACGAGACGGTGGAATGCCTCGTCCGCATGGCGCTGGCCCAGGCCGGGGCGGGGGCCGACATCCTCGGCCCGTCGGATATGATGGACGGGCGGATCGGCGCGATCCGCCAGGCGCTGGAGGCGCAGGGCCACAAGGATGTGGCGATCCTGTCCTATGCCGCGAAATACGCCAGCGCGTTTTACGGCCCCTTCCGCGATGCGGTCGGCGCCTCGGCCCGCCTTGTCGGGGACAAGAAGACCTATCAGATCGACCCGGCCAATGGCGACGAGGCGATCCGCGCGGTCGAGCGCGACCTGGCCGAGGGCGCGGATGCGGTGATGGTCAAGCCCGGCCTGCCCTATCTCGACATCTGCCGCCGGGTGAAGGACACCTTCGGCGTGCCGACCTTCGCCTATCAGGTCTCGGGCGAGTATGCGATGCTGCGGCAGGCGCAACTGAACGGATGGATCGACGCGGAAAAGTCGACGATGGAATCGCTTATCTGTTTCAAGCGGGCCGGCTGCGACGGCATCCTGACCTATTTCGCCCCCGAGGCCGCGCGACTGCTGAACGCCGGCTGGCGCTGATCGGCGTCACCCCGCCGGGCGTGCAGCGGATCAGGTGACAGACTGCGCCGAAGCCGTTATCCTGTCTGGCAAATCTTAACGGAACCGGGGCCGGCAGACGCCCCCTCCGCGGCAAGAGGGCAGAGAGAATGGCACAGATCGGAAGACGTGGACTATTGACGGGCGGCAGCGCGCTTCTGGCGCTGGCGGCCTGCGGCAACGGGGTCGGCGGCAACCGGGCGGCGCAGATCGACGCGCGGGTCGACGCGACGCGGGACTATCTGTTCAACCGCTATCCCGGCACCCGCGATCTGTCGGAAAAGGCCTACGGCGTGCTGTACATGCCGCTGGTGACCGAGGCCGGATTCGGCATCGGCGGGGCCTATGGACAGGGGGCGCTGCGCATCAACGGCGTGACGGTCGATTACTATTCGGCCACGAGGGCGAGCTTCGGCTTGCAGATCGGCGCGCAGCAATATGCCCATGCGCTGTTCTTCATGACCGACAAGGCGATGTCGGACTTCCGCCGGTCGGACGGCTGGGCGGGCGGGGCCGATCTGCGCTATGCGACACCGGAAACCGGCGCGTCGATCGGCAAGGACACGACCGAACTCGACCCGGTGATCCCCTTCATCTTCGGCCAGCAGGGGCTGATCGCGGGGGCAACCCTTTCGGGCGTGAAATACAGCCGGATCATCCCGTAAATCGGAAGGCGCGCGCCTTGCGGCGCGCAAGTCTTTTGCCTCGTCGCCGCGCGATCCACCCGACGGTTCCAGGTTTGAGTTTTCGGATCAAGAGAAAGCGGCAACTGATTCTTTCTCTTGATAAAAACGTTCCGACAGGTGAGCCGATCGGCGCGGGCGGCGAGGGGGCAGCGCCCCCTTTCTTCACACCGCGGGCTGTGCGCGTTCGACCAGACGAGCGAAGAAGCTTGCGCCGACAGGGGCAGCCTCGTCGTTGAAGTCATAGGCCGGATGATGCAGGCCCGCGCCGCCGTTCGCCCCGGGACCCGTGCCGAGGAACAGATAGGCGCCCGGGCGCGCTTCGAGCATATACGAGAAATCCTCGGCCCCCATTTCGCGCAGCCCGTCCGCCTCGATCCTGTCCGCGCCGGAGATCTCGGCCGCCACGCCGGCGGCGAAGGCGGCGTTCGCGGCATGGTTCACCGTCGCCGGATAGCCCCAGTCGTAGTCGACTTCCGCCGTCACGCCGAAGGCCGCCGCCTGGCCCGCCACGATTTCGTGGAAGCGGCGTTTCAGCGTGTTGCGCACCTCGGGGTCGAAGCTGCGGATCGTCGCGGTCAGCCAGCCGCTTTCGGGGATGATGTTCGAGGCGGAGCCGACATGGATCTGCGTGACCGAGACCACCGCCTCGCTGAGCGGGTGGAGGTTGCGCGACACGATGGTTTGCAGCGCGCCGACCATGGCGGTGATCGCCACGACCGGATCGACGCAATCCTGCGGCTGCGCGCCATGGCCGCCGCGCCCGGTGACCGTCACCCGCGCCGTATCGACCGAGGCCATCAGCGCCCCGCCATTGGTCATAAAGCTGCCAAAATCCGCATTGGGCGAATTGTGGATGCCGAAGACCTGGGCGATGCCAAAGCGGTCCATAACGCCTTCCTGCACCATGACCTGGCCGCCGCCGCCCTCTTCCTCGGCGGGCTGGAACAGCAGGGCCACGCGCCCCGAGAAGTTGCGCGTCTCGGCCAGGTATTTCGCGGCCCCCAGCAGCATGGTCACATGGCCGTCGTGGCCGCAGGCGTGCATCCGCCCGGGCACGGTCGAGGCGTAGGGAACGACCGAAAGCTCGGTGATCGGCAGCGCGTCCATATCGGCGCGCAGCCCGATGGTCGGCCCCGCCCCCTTGCCCTCGATGATCGCCACGATGCCGGTTTTCGCGATGCCCCTGTGGATTTCGCTCACGCCGAACTCCGCAAGACGCGCGGCGATGAAGTCGGATGTGCCGAAACATTCGAACTCCAGCTCGGGATGGGCGTGCAGATGACGACGCCAGCCCTTCATTTCCTCTGCATAAGCGGCGATACGGTTGAGAACGGGCATGATCCGGGTCCTTCGGGGGCTTGTGGCTTGCCATGACGAAACCTGAAATCCGAAGGTCCCGCAATGCCAACCGTCCCACTTCCCCGTGACGAAAGCGACCGGTTGATCCGCGATCCGGCGGCCGGAATCCCGCGACTGCTGGAAATCATGGCAAGGCTGCGCGATCCCGAGGCAGGTTGCCCATGGGACATCGAACAGAGCTTCGCCACCATCGCCCCCTATACGATCGAAGAGGCGCATGAAGTCGCCGACGCCATCGCGCGCGAGGCCTGGGGGGAACTGCCGTCGGAACTGGGCGATCTGCTGTTCCAGTCGGTCTTTCACGCCCGGATGGCCGAGGAGGCGGGGATGTTCACCTTCGCCGATGTGGTCAACGCGATTTCCGACAAGATGCTGGCGCGCCACCCCCATGTCTTCGGCGACGAATCGCGCGACCGCACGCCCGACGAACAGACCGTCGCCTGGGAGGTCATCAAGGCGGCCGAGCGTGGCAATGCGCGGGTGCTGGACGGGGTCGCCCTGGGGTTGCCGGCGCTGACGCGGGCGGTAAAGCTGCAAAAGCGGGCGGCGCGGGTCGGATTCGATTGGCCCGAGGTCGGTCAGGTCGTCGACAAGATTGCCGAGGAGGCCCACGAACTGGTCGAGGCGCGCGACGAACTCGGCCCCGAAGAGGTGGTCGAGGAATTCGGCGATCTGCTTTTCGTCATGGCCAATCTGGCGCGCCATCTGGGCGTTGATCCCGAGGCCGCGCTGCGGGCGGCGAATACGAAATTCACCCGACGGTTCAGTCGGATAGAGGATTTTCTTGCGGCGGACGGCCGGCGCACCGCCGACAGCGATCTGGCAGAGATGGATGCGCTGTGGAACCGGGCCAAGGCCGAGGAAAAGGCGGCGAAAGCCGCCCGGGCGAAAGCCGGGCCGCTGTGACGCAGGCCCTGCCCCTTGCCGCAGGCCCCGCGCGCCGTTAGTCCGGGGCCATGCTGCGCGTCATCGACCTTGCCTGTGCCCGTGGCGGCGTTCCGGTGCTGGAATCCGTCGCCTTCACCCTCGCCCCCGGCGAGGCTTTGGTGCTGCGCGGGCCGAACGGCATCGGCAAGACGACGCTTCTGCGCACCGTGGCGGGGTTGCAGGTCCCGCTCGCCGGCCGGATCGAGGCCAAACCCGACCGCATCGCCTATGCCGCCCATGCCGATGGCATCAAGGCGACGCTGAGCGTGGCCGAGAACCTGGGCTTCTGGGCCGCCGTTCACGGGCAAAGCGACATCGGCCCGGCTGTCGCCGCGATGAACCTTTCCGCGCTGGTCAACCGGCCTGCGGCGAACCTGTCGGCGGGACAGAAGCGCCGCCTCGGCCTCGCGCGGCTGATGGTGACGGGGCGGCCGGTCTGGGTGCTGGACGAACCGACCGTCTCGCTCGACCTGGCCTCGGTCGCGCTGTTCGGCCGGGCGGTGGCTGCGCATCTGGCAGGCGGAGGCTCGGCGCTGATCGCCACGCATATCGACCTTGGGATCGAGGCGCGGGTGCTGGACCTGACGCCCTTTCGCGCCAGACCCCCGGGCCAGGGCGGGATCGCCACCGCCTTCGACGGCGGGTTCGGCGACGATGCGGCGGGGGCCTTCCTGTGATCGCGCTCCTGATCCGCGACCTGAAACTCGCCTTCCGCTCCGGCGGCGGGTTTGGCCTTGGCCTCGCCTTCTTCCTGCTGGTCGCGGTGCTGGTACCGCTTGGCGTCGGGCCGCAGGGCGGCACGCTCGCCCGGATCGCGCCGGGGATCCTGTGGATCGGGGCGCTGCTCGCCTGCCTGCTGTCGCTCGACCGGATCTTCGCGCTGGATTTCGAGGACGGGACGCTGGAAATCCTGATCCCCTCGCCCCTGCCGCTGGAGGGGGCGGTGGCGGTCAAGGCCCTTGCCCACTGGCTGACCACCGGGCTGCCGCTGGCGGTTGCGGCCCCTGTGCTTGCAGTGCTGCTGCACCTGCCGGCGAGCGGCTTGCCATGGCTCGTCGCCTCGCTGGCGATCGGGACGCCCGCGCTGTCGATGATCGGCGCTTTTGGCGCGGCGCTGACCGTGGGGGTCAAACGCGGCGGGTTGCTGCTGTCGCTGCTGGTGCTGCCGCTTTACGTGCCAAGCCTGATCTTCGGAGCCGAGGTCGTGCGGCGCGGGGCGGAAGGCATGGCGGTCGGAACCCCGCTGGCCTTCCTCGCCGCGATCACCCTCGGCTCGGCGGCGAGCCTGCCTTTCGCCGCCGCCGCCGCCCTGCGCATGTCGCTGCGCCAGGGATAAGGGATAGCGGGCACCAGGGTTGATCTGGCGCAAGGCCCCGTCCCCGCCGATATGTGAGTTTACCCGCGACGAAGGCCAGGATAGACGAAATCACATGTCGCTTTGGGAATATGCCAATCCGAAAAAGTTCATGCAGACCTCGGGCGCGGTTTTGCCGTGGGTCGCGGGGCTGGCGGCGATTTGCCTCGGCACCGGGTTGATCTGGGGCTTTTTCTTCACCCCCGACGATTATCGCCAAGGATCGACCGTACGGATCATCTATCTGCATGTGCCGGCGGCGATGATGGCGATCAACGCCTGGGCGATGATGCTGGTGGCCTCGCTGATCTGGCTGATCCGGCGGCACCATGTCTCGGCGCTCGCCGCGCGGGCGGCGGCGCCGGTCGGGCTGACCTTCACGCTGATCGCGCTGGCGACGGGCGCGCTCTGGGGCGCGCCGATGTGGGGAACCTGGTGGGAATGGGACCCGCGGCTGACCTCGTTCCTGATCCTGGCGCTGTTCTACCTCGGCTATATTGCCCTGTGGCAGGCGGTCGAGAACCCGGACACCGCCGCCGATCTGACGAGCATCCTGTGCATGGTCGGCTCGGTCTTCGCCGTTCTGTCGCGCTATGCGGTGAACTTCTGGAACCAGGGGCTGCACCAGGGGGCGAGCCTGTCGCTCGACCAGCGCGAGAATATCTCGAACGTGTTCTGGCTGCCGCTGGTGATCTCTATCGCGGGATTCGTGGCGCTGTTCGTGACCCTGGTGCTGCTGCGCACCCGGACCGAGATTCGCGCCCGCCGCCTGTCGGCGCTGATCGCGCGGGAAAGACTCGCATGATGCCCGAACTCGGGAAATACGCGGGCGTGGTCCTGTCGTCCTGGGGCCTGTCGATCGGGCTGATCGCGGCGCTGCTGGCGCTGACCCTGTGGCGCGGCCGCAAGATCAAGCGCGCCCTGGCCGAGGCCGAGGCCCGCGCGGCGGAGGCACGCAGATGAACCGCTGGCTTCTGGCCCTGCCGCCGGTGATGTTCCTCGGCCTGGCGGCGATGTTCATGTGGGGGATGGGGCGGAACACCGACCCCTCTGCCCTGCCCTCGACCTTTGTCGGTCGCCAGGCGCCCGCCACTCCGGCCGAACCCTTGGGCGAGACGCCGCTGTTGACGCCCGCCGATCTGCGCACCGGCGAGGTCACGGTGGTGAACTTCTGGGCCTCCTGGTGCGTG
>JAATGA010000315.1 GCA_015654855.1 Rhodobacterales bacterium | reverse complement strand
TCCCGACCAATTCCGCCCGCATCTCGTCAAGCGAGGTTGTCTCGGTATCCACCGCGACGAAGCCCAGGTCGCGGATCCCGGCAATCCAGGCATCGAGCGTGGCCCGGTCTGTAATCGCGACATAGGTGGCCGGGTCGAAGGCGCGGGCGGCAGGTTCCGGCGCGGGCGTGCCGGCCTCGGCGGCCACGGGTGCCGCTTCGACCACGGCCGGGGCCTCGACCTTCAGCTTTTCGGCCACGCGCTTTGTCAGCGTGCGGAATTCCATCGCGTTCAGGAAGGTCAGCAGCGGTTCCGCTTCCGGCTCACGCCGGGCCAGGCTTTCCAGCGTGAAATCCAGCGGCGTGTCGAGCTTCAGCGTCACCAACTCGCGCGAGGTGCGGATCTGGTCAGCGAAATTCACCAGCGTCTCGCGGCGTTTGGGCTGTTTGATTTCGCCCGCGCGGGCCAGCAGCGTTTCCAGATCGCCGTATTCGTTGATCAGCAGCGCCGCCGTCTTGATCCCGATCCCCGGCGCACCGGGCACATTGTCGATCGAATCGCCCGCCAGCGACTGCACATCGACCACCCGCTCGGGGCCGACGCCGAATTTCTCGATCACCTCGTCCCGGTCGATGGTCTTTTTCTTGATCTCGTCGAACATCACCACACCGTCGCCGATCAACTGCATCAGATCCTTGTCGGAACTGATGATCGTGCAGCGCCCGCCGAGGTCGCGCACCTTCACGGCAAGCGTCGCGATGATGTCGTCGGCCTCGAACCCCTCGGTTTCGATGCAGGGGATGTTGAAGGCCCGCGTCGCCTCGCGCGTCAGCGGGAACTGCGGGCGCAGATCCTCGGGCAATTCTGGGCGGTTAGCCTTGTATTCCGGGTAGATGGCGTTGCGAAAAGTCTTCGACGAATGGTCGAAGATCACCGCCACATGGGTCGGCGCGTCGTCGCCCTTGTAGTTCTCGATATAGCGCAGCAGCATGTTGCAAAAGCCCGCGACCGCCCCGATCGGCAGGCCATCCGACTTCCGCGTCAGTGGCGGCAGCGCGTGATAGGCCCGGAAGATGAAGGCCGAGCCGTCGATCAGATGCAGATGATCGCCCTTGCCGAAGGTCATTCCCGATCTCCTCACGTCGCTGTCAGACTGCCAGTCATGCCATGATCGCGGGCAACCCGCCACCCGGATGGCGCGATTCCATGCGCCCTTGCGCCTCGCGTCCGTTTTCGTCGCTGTCAGGTCGCAAACTCGCATCGTTGCGGGGCGGCCTGCGATATTCTGTCCTGCGTCAGGGTGCCGCCGTCGCAAGAGGGCGGAGAATTGGGAAGCCGGTCCGAAACCGGCGCTGCCCCCGCAACGGTAGGGAATGAGCACGCGGCAACGTCGCCACTGAGGGGGGGAGGCCTCTTGGGAAGGCGCCGCGGGCAAGGGCGATCCTTAGGGACCGCCCGCTTTCCAAGCCCGGAAACCAGCCCCGACGACACGTCAAGCCGCGGGGTGCGGCGGGGACGGTGCCCGGGTCCGTGATCGGCCCGGCCCGAGCCCGTTTTACCCGCATTCGTCAAGCCAATTCCGCGCGGGGTAGCGCGGCAGCAAGAGGACCGAACCGGATGCTCAGCACCTCCGAACACCTCGCCCAGATCGCGGCCCGCAAGCCCGACCATGCGCTTTCTCATGACCTTTACTGCGACCCCGGCGTCTTTCAGACCGATCTGAACGAGATCTGGTATAAGGAATGGCTGTTTGCCGTCCCATCCTGCGAACTGGTCAAGCCCGGCGCCTATGCGACGATGCAGGTCGGCGCCTATCCGGTGGTGGTGATCAAGGGCAAGGACAACCGCATCCGCGCATTCCACAACGTCTGCCGCCATCGCGGGCAGCGTCTGTGCTCCAAAGTGTCGGGATCGACCCCGAACCTCGTCTGCCCCTATCACCAATGGACCTACGACCTCGAAGGCAAACTGATCTTCGCCCGCGATATGGGTGAAGATTTCGACCCCTCGAAATTCGGGCTGAAAAAGGTGCACTGCATCGACCTTGGTGGCGTGGTCTACATCTGCCTGGCCGAAGTGCCGCCGCCCGTGGCCGATCTGGCCAAGGCCGCGGCGCCCTTCCTCGCCCCCTCGGGCCTGGCCGACGCCAAGGTCGCCTTTTCCTCGACCATCATCGAGAAAGGCAACTGGAAGCTGGTGTTTGAAAACAACCGCGAATGCTATCACTGCGGCGGCTCGCACCCTTCGCTCTGCCGGACCTATTCCGACAACCCGTCGATGACGGCGATCTATGGCCCCGATGACGCGGCATCCGAGATCATGGTGCACTGGGACCGCTGCGAGAAGGCGGGCCTGCCCGCGCGCTTCACCTGGAAAGACGACTACCAGTGGCGGCTGACGCGCATTCCGCTGCTGAACAATGCCGAAAGCTTCACCATGTCGACCAAGGCAGCGGTGGCGAAACGCATGGGGACCATGCCTTTCAACGACGCCGGCAGCTTGCTGATGTATCACTACCCGAACACCTGGAACCATTTCCTGGCCGACCACGCCATCGTCTTCCGCATCATCCCGATCAGCCCGACCGAGACCGAGGTCACGACGAAATGGCTGGTCCACAAGGATGCGGTCGAGGGCGTCGATTACGATCTGAAAACCCTGACCGAAGTCTGGCTCGCCACCAATGACGAGGATCGTCAGGTCGTCGAGGAAAACCAGTATGGGATCCTCTCGCCCGCCTATGAGCCTGGCCCCTATTCGCGGCTGCAAGAGGAAGGCGTGATCCAGTTCATCGACTGGTATTGCAACCTGATGACGCACCGCTTGGCCCCGCGCCCGGCGCTGGCGGCGGAGTAAGGCCCGACATGAGCCTGCCGCAACTACAGGCCTTCGGCGCGCCCGCGTGGAAGGACAACGAGCCTCTGGAATGCGTCATGGTCGTCCCCGAGACGCCGGATGCGGCCACCTTCACCTTCCGCGCGCCCTCGGGCGCGTGGTTCGACTACAAACCCGGCCAGTTCGTGACGCTGGAAATCCCGGTTCCCGGCAATACGGTGCACCGGACCTATACGATTTCGTCCTCGCCATCGCGGCCGCTGTCGATCTCGCTGACCGTCAAGGCGCAGCCGACCAGCATCGGCACCCGCTGGATGCTGGACCACCTGCGTCCGGGGATGAAGATAAAGGCCTTCGGCCCCGGCGGTCTGTTCAGCTTCTCGCACCATCCGGCGAAGAAATACCTGTTCATCTCGGCCGGATCTGGCATCACCCCGGTGATGTCGATGACGACCTGGCTCTGGGATACCGGGCAGCAGCCCGACATCTGCTTCGTCCATGCCGCACGCCGCCCGTCGGAGATCCTGTTCCGCGAACGGCTGGAGCATATGGCCAACCGCACACCGGGCATCCAACTGCATTTCGCGGTGGAAGGCCTGGACGAATTCCGCGCCTGGCCCGGTTATCGCGGCCGGCTGAATCAGATCATGCTGGGCCTGATGGCGCCCGACTACCTTGACCGCGAGGTGTTCTGCTGCGGCCCCGAGCCCTTCATGCAAGCGGTGCGCGATATGCTGAACGCGCTCGGCTACGACATGAACCGCTACCATCAGGAAAGCTTTCAGGCCCCGGCCGAGACGGAAGCCGAGGCGGAGGCGCAGATCGCCGGCGACGTGGTGCCCGATCAGGCCGCGACAGCCGAGATCACCTTCTCGCTCTCGGGCAAGACTGCGGCCTGCGCGCAGACCGACACGGTGCTGGCGGTGGCGCGCGCCAACGGGCTGAACATCCCCTCGGGCTGCACCTTCGGCCTCTGCGGCACCTGCAAGGTGAAAAAGACGGCCGGAGAGGTCCATATGGTCCACAACGGCGGCATCAGCGACGAGGATATCGAGGACGGCTATATCCTCGCCTGCTGCTCGAACCCGATGGGCGCGGTGACGGTCGAGGTCTGACCTCACACACCAAATCTCGCCCGGCGCTTTCACCCTTTTCTGACGGCAAGATGCGGCGTGAACGTCGGGATTGCCTCCGGCGGAGATATTTTTGCCTGGATGAGGGGACAAGGCCCGCTTTTGTCCTCCCCCTCATCCAGGCGAAAATATCCTCGGGGGTAAATTGGCACGGCGCGGGACAAGAGGGGGGCAGACAGCCCCCTATCTGGCCAGCCGCAGCGCCACGTCCAGCATCCGGTTGGAAAATCCCCATTCGTTGTCATACCAGCCAAAGACCCGCAGCATCCCACCGCGCGTCGCCCGCGTCTCGGGGCAGGCCATGACGATGCTCTCGGGCCGCGCCCGCATGTCGGACGACACCAGCGGCAGATCGGTCGTCCCGATCACCCCACCCGCCGCGCGGAAGACCGCATTTACCGCCCCCGCCTCCGCCGGCCGTTCGGTCATCACCGCAAGGTCGACGGCCGAGACGCTGGCGGTCGGCACCCGCACCGCCGACCCCTCGATCCGTCCGGCCAGATCGGGCAGAACCAGATCGACCAGCCTTTGCGCCGAGGTGGTGGTCGGCACCATCGACAAAGCCGCCGCCCGGCTGCGGGCGTAATCCGCTGCGGGCGCGTCGACCGTCGGCTGGCTGCCGGTATAGCAGTGGATCGTCGTCATGGATCCGGTGACGATCCCCCAATGCTCATGGATCAGCCTCACCAGCGGCGCCAGCGCGTTGGTCGTGCAACTGGCATTCGACAGGATGCGCTGATC
>JAATGA010000074.1 GCA_015654855.1 Rhodobacterales bacterium | reverse complement strand
GGGCGCAAGGTGACACTCTGCCTGCGGCCTGAAGCGGTCGGCCCCGAGGGCGCAGCCGGTGCGGCGCGCCTTGATCTGGCCGTAGAGATCGCCGAGCCGACCGGATCGGACCTGTTCCTTTGGTTGCGCCTTGGCACGGCACTCTTGTCCTCGCGCTTTCCCGCGACTTTCAGCGCCGCGACGACGGGGACGCAGGCCGTCTGGCTCGACCTGTCGAGGGCCGTGATCTTCGACACCGAAAGCAGCACACGTATTGACTGACGCCACGGGTCCTCGGCCAGGGCTTTCGCGGCAAAGCGCCTGCGCTGGCGAACGAAACCGCCTTCGGCCCTGACTGGCGGGTGCCGGAGGCTTTCCCGTCCGACAGCCCCGCGAGGGGCTGCGGCACACCCCGCTTTTCGTCAGTCGAGCCACAGATCCGGCGCAACTGCCGCAGGCTCCGGCGCGGCAATCAGGCCCGACAGCCGCGCCGCCTGCGCCCTGACATCGAGGCCCTCAGCCGCGGCGACCGGATCGCAAATCCCGTCCGCCGCCAGCCTCTGGGCCAAGGCCGACAGAAACCCGGCGAGGCCTGCGACTTCCTGCCGGATCAGATCGGCCCCCTGCAACGCCCCGCCATCGCGAAAGACATTTTCCGTCGCGCGCGCGCCGAGTTCAGCGTCGAGCAGCGCCAGCGCCCCGGCCTGCCGCGCTGCCTCGGCCGCCGCGCGATGCAGGGCGGCGGCGATCGCTTCCGCATCGGCCAGGACGACGGGACCTTGCCGCTCCGCGCCGGTCGTCATTGCAGCTTTCCGGTGACGGCCTCGATACAGGCCAGCAATTGTTCCCGGCTGAAGGGCTTGGCGATGAAGTTGTTCATCCCGGCCCGCTGCCCTCGCTGAATCAGTTCCCGCGTCGCGCTGCCGGTGACGAGGATGAAGCCGATGTTCCGTGTCGCCTTGTTCTGCCGCAGCGCCTCCAACAGTTCGACACCGTCCATCCCCGGCATATTGTGGTCCGAGATCACCAGATGCACCGGCGCGGCGGCCAGCTTGCGATAGGCCATTTCGCCATTCGCCTCGTATTGCACCTTGAATATCCCCAGCGAATCCAGCGCCTGCTCCATCAACGCCCGACTGATGGTCATGTCGTCGACCACCATGATGTTCAGTTGCGACTTCAGCGGCACCGTTCCCTCCTTCGATATGTCATGGGGCGACCGCAGCCGACGACGACGCGCGCCGGTGGTATTGGGTCGAACCCATAGGGTCAAACATCCGCGCGGCCGGGCCGTCCAGGCGTTCGGAATGGCCGATAAACAACTGCCCCCCCGGCGCCATCACCTCGGCAAAGCGTTGCCAGAGCCTCTGCCGACCCTCGGCATCGAAGTAGATCACCACGTTGCGGCAGAAGATCACGTCGAACCGACCCGAAAACGGCCAGGACTCGTGCAGGTTCAATTCAGCAAAGCGCATGATCCGTCGGAGTTCGGGCTTGGCCGCGAATCTGTCGCCCTGTTCGTCGAAGAACCGGCGCAGCCGCGCCGGACCGATGGGACGAACCGATTCGGCAGGGTAAACCCCGTCCTCCGCCCGGGCGACCATATCGGGGTCGATGTCGGTCGCGAGGATCAGCAGATCGAGCCCCGACGCCTCGGGCAGCGCCTCAAGCACCGTCATGGCGATGGAATAGGGTTCCTCGCCCGAAGAGCAGGCGGCCGACCACAGCCGGATCCGGTCCCCCGCCCGCGCCCGCGCACCGAGCGCGCCCTGCAATTCCTGGCCAAGTGCGTTGAAATGGTGCCCTTCGCGGAAAAAGGCGGTGACATTGGTGGTGATCGCGGTCAGCAGATGCCGCCGCTCCTCGGCCCCGTCATGCCCGTTCAGCCGGTCGCAATAGGCGCCGAAATCCGTCAGCCGCAACGCGCGCAGCCGCTTGCTCAACCGCGCGACCAGCAGACCCCGCTTCGCCTCGGTCAGCACGATGCCGGTATCGGCCCGGACGATTTCGGCCAGCCGGGAAAACTGCGCCGGCGACAGGGTCAGATCGGGCTGCGCCGCCATCATACCGGCACCTCTTGCGGGGTTGGCATCAGTTGCGCGAGGTCGATCTTTCGCAGGATTCGTCCATCCTCGAAGGTGATCATGCCGGTGATGAATTCCCGCGCCGGATCGGCGGCGAGATCGGGGACGGGCTGCATCTGCATCTCGTCCGCCGAAACGATGTCGGACACCAGGTCGGCGAGCAAGCCGACAACCCGCCCCTGATGCAGCGTAATGATGACCACATGTCGCTGGGTCGGAGTCGAGGGGCCAAAGCCCAACCGGGCGGACAGGTCAACCACCGCCACCACCGCGCCGCGCAGATTGATCACGCCCTTGATGTAATCGGGCGCATGGGGAACCACCGTCGCCGGGGTCCAGCCGCGAATTTCCCGCACCAGACCGATGTCGATGCAGAAGTCCTGCTCGGCCAGCTTGAAGGCAATGAAGTCGTGTTTTCCGGCGGCGTTATAGGACATGGACTGCAACATGGGTCACCCGTTTGCGGACAGGACGCGCGGAACCAGACCCGCGTCGCCGGCACAGGAAAGAACGATTTCTTCGGGGTCGATGATCAGCGCGATCTTGCCGTCGCCGAGGATCGTGGCGGCCGAAACCCCCGCGACCCGGCCATAATTCTCCTCAAGGCTTTTGATCACCACCTGCCGCTGGTCCACGATGCCGTCGACATGCAATGCGGCGCGCCTTTGGCTGTCAGTCTCGACGACGATCAGCACGCCATCGTCGAGCGACGCTCTTTGGTCGCGCAGGCCAAAGATGCAGCCGAGGTCGATGATCGGGATCAGGTCGCCGCGATTGGCCACCACCCGGCCCGCCTGACCGATGCCGTGGAGGGCGGAAGGCGCCGGGCGCAGCGTTTCCTGCACCGAGGTGATGGGCAGAACCATGGTCTGATCGCAAAGCTGGATCAGCATCCCCTCCAGCACGGCCAGCGTCAGCGGCAGCGCGATCGAGAAGGTCGAGCCCTGGCCCTCGACCGAATGGATCATGATCCGACCGCCAAGCGCCATGATCTCGCGCCGCACCACGTCGAGGCCCACGCCGCGGCCCGAGATCGCCGAAACCTCTTGTTTCGAGGAAAATCCCGGCAGGAACAGCAGTTGGTCGATTTCCGTCGGGGTCAGGACCGTGCCGGGCGCGATCAGCCCCCTGCTTTCGGCAATCTCGCGCACCCGCCCCCGGTCGATGCCGCCGCCGTCGTCCGACACCTCGATCTGCACCCGGCCCGAGCGATGCGCGGCCGAAAGCGTGACGGTGCCCTGCGCCGGCTTGCCGCGACGCTGCCGGGTCACTTCGTCCTCCAACCCGTGATCCACCGAATTGCGGATCATATGGGTCAGCGGGTCCACCAGGCGTTCGATCATGGTCTTGTCGACCTCGGTCTGCTCGCCCAAGGTGATCAGCCGGGCGGGTTTGGCCGTGGCCTCCGACGCCTCGCGCAGGATGCGGTGCATCCGCTGGAACACCAGCTTCAGCGGCTGCGCCCGGATCGCCATCACGCTGTCCTGGATTTCGTCGGCCAGTTGGCGGATGCCGTCGAGCCCGGCCGCCACATCAAGGTTGTCCGAGAGCCCGACCGTGTCGATCACCTGCGACAGCATCGCCTCCTTGATCACCAACTCGCCGATCATGTTCATCAGCCGGTCGACCCGGTCGAGGTTGACGCGGATCGTGGCGCCCGCTTCGGCCGCGACAGCACGCGCGGCCTGCGGACCCGGGCCGGAGGCGGGTTCCGCAATTGCCGTCTCGTCGGCCGGATCGCCCGCACTCTCGACCGCCAGCAGGATCGGGACCGGGGTGAAACTCGCCGGCTCTTCTGCGGCCGGAAGGGAATCGGCGGAGAGGGGCGAGATCCCGATCTCGCAGCAATCCTCCACGAATTCAAAGACGGTCGCGATCACCTCGGGTGCGATATTGCCCGTCAGAGTGACAGTCCAGCGCAGGTGACATTCGTCTGCCGTCCAGTCCTCCAGCAGCGGAACCGCCGAGGCGTCGAGCGCGACCTCCGCCGGGCCGAGCCGCCGCAAGGCATGGATAAGCGCCAACGGATCATTGCCCGACAGATAAAGATCCGGCTGCGGGGCAAAACGGATAACAAGGCCCGAGGCGGGGACCGGCGGGGAAAGGTCGAGGGCGAGGGGCACGAAGCCGAAACCCGTCTTGTCCTCGCCGGACAACCTGTCGAGTTCGTCGAGCAGAGCGGTCATCTGTGCCGTATTCGGCTCATCCTCCTGCCGGGCAGCCCCGACCAGATCGGCCAGGCAGTCGCTGCACCGGTGCATCACCGCCATGACCCTTGCATCGGGCAACAGCCGGTCGCTGCGGATCTGGTCGAGGGCCGTCTCGAAGCGGTGTGCGAAGGTCACCAGCGCGGTCAGCGCGAAAGCCGCGGCCCCGCCCTTGATCGAATGCGCCGCGCGAAACACTGCATGGACGGTTTCCTTGTCATAGCCCGGCTCTTCCATCTCGCGCAGACCGTTGGCGAGGCTTTCCAGCAATTCGCCACATTCGACGAAGAACATCTCACGGAAATCGTCGGGAACCGCCATGATCTAGCGCCCAAGAACGCGGTCGACGACGGCGATCAGCTGATCGTCCTCGAACGGCTTGACGATCCATCCGGTCGCCCCGGCCCGCCTCGCCCGCGCCTTCAGATCGTCCCCCCGCTCGGTCGTCAGAACGAGAATCGGCACACCGGAATGCGAGCCGCTGGTCCTGACCGCCTCGATCACGCCAAAGCCGTCGAGGCGCGGCATGTTTACGTCGGTGATGATCAGATGCGGATCGGCGTCGGCCAGCGTGCCGATCCCCTCGACCCCGTCCGAGGCGAGAAACACCTCGAACCCCGCACCGCGCAGCGCCCTGGCGACAAGGCTGCGCATGGTCGGCGAATCGTCGATCGCAAGGATGCGCACCGTCATCTCAGCCCTCTGCCCCTGACAGATCCGCCCCGCAGCCAAGCGTTTCCAGCGCCGAACGCGCCGGTTCCGACCAGGCGCTTACCGTCAGGCACGCGCCGTCGGCCCGCCACTGGAGGCGCGCGGCAAGCAGCACCTCGACCCCCAGCCCGCCCAGCCGTTCGACCGCGCGCCCGTCCAGAACGAGGTCGCCGCCCCGCCGTTCCAGAAGCTGCCGCGCGAGGACCCGCGCGCCTTTGCTGTCGATGATTTCCGGCAGAGTCAGAGCGGCCACGGACAGATCCTCGCTATATCGCGGGCTCGGGGCGCGCGCCGGCAGATCACCTGCCCGCGCCCCCGCATCCCGAAAGGGGTCGGTGTCCAAAGCGCTAGCAGCGCCGGCTTAACAAACCGTTGCCCGAATCCGGTCCGGCGCGGCCTCGCTCCACGGCCAGCGGCACAGAGGTTTTCTTAACGGATTGGCTCCAGTCTGCCCGGGAACCGAAGGAGTTCCGTGTGTCACAAACCGTTCTGCTTATCGCCGATCCGAACACGGCCCGTCGGAAAATGCTGGTGCAGAAATGTACCGGGATCGACGGCCTGCGCGTTCAGGGCGTCGCGACGCTCGGCGAAAGCCGGGCGCTGTGCGAGGCGGAGCGGCCCCCTCGTATCGCCGTCGCACCGGAACTCGCCGATCTTTACGAGTTTGCAGGCTTTCTGCGGTCGGCGGGGGCGGCCGGCGCGGAAATCGTCGTCTACGGCCAGCCCCGCCGCCGGATCATGGGCGTCCGCTATCTGGAAACCGAGCCCGACAGCCCGGGCGAGGATACGGCGGCCGTGCTTCTCGCCGGGATCGCGGCACGGGTGGTCCGGGCGAATGCGCCGGGCATCGTCCATCCGCCGATGCCGGCGGCAGCCCCGGCGGGCGAGCAATTGATCCTAATCGGCGCCTCTACCGGCGGGGTGGCGGCGCTCGAAACCGTGCTCGCGGCCTTCCCCGAGGATTGTCCGCCCACCCTGATCGTCCAGCATATCCGTGAGGGATTTGCCGACAGCATGGTGCGCCGCTTCGATCAGATGCTGCGGCCGAACGTCCTGGCAGCAGGCGACGCGGTGGAGTTGCGGCGCGGCCATGTCTACCTCGCCGCGCGTAGCGACTGCCACCTGGGTGTTTCGCCCTTCGGAACCGGCATCCGGTCGCATCTGATCGCCGGCGATCCCGTTGGCGGTCATTGCCCGGCGGTGGACGTGCTGTTCGGTCAGGGCGCGGCGGTCGCGCATCGGGTCAGTGTGCGCGCCGCACTGCTGACCGGGATGGGCGCCGACGGCGCCGCGGGGATGAGTGCGCTGCGCGACGCCGGCGCCTATACGATCGCCCAGGACAAGGAGAGTTCCATCGTCTGGGGGATGCCGCGCGTCGCGATAGAACGCGGTGCGGTGGCGGATGTCCTGCCGCTCGACCGTATCGGGCGGGCCCTGTTGGAGCATCGCGATGCCCAGGCCATCGCATGACGGAAGCCCTCCAAACGGCACGGCCATGGCCGGTCCGACATCCGCCGGCGCATCCCCGGGCGGCGGCGCGATGACCGGCGCGGGTTCCGCAACCATCCATGTGGTGCAGGGCGAATGCGCGATCTCGGACCGGCCCGACAACATGCTGACGACCGTGCTCGGTTCATGCGTCTCGGCCTGCATCTACGACCCGCAACTCGGCGTCGGCGGAATGAACCACTTCCTGCTGCCGGATACCGGGGCCGACAGCGGCGACAACCGCTATGCCGCCGCCGCGATGGAAGTGCTGGTGAACGGTCTTCTGCGCCGGGGCGCCGCCCGCAACCGGCTGGAGGCGAAACTGTTCGGCGGAGCGCGGATGCTGGCGGGCCTTTACGACATCGGCCAGCGCAACGCCCTCGCTGCCCGCCGCTTTCTGGAAGTCGAGGGAATTGCGGTCGTCAAAAGCGATTTCGGCGGCACCCACGCGCGGAGGATCCGGTTCTGGCCGGTCGGCGGGCGAGTGCAGATGATCCTGGTCGACGGCACCTCGGTGCCGCGACCCGAACTTCCCGCGCGCTCCGGCCGCGGCGAGATGGAGCTTTTCTGATGCGCCTTCCACTGCCCCGGGTCGGCCCTGATACCATGCGAGGTTTGCCATGCTGAGGAATTTCCCCGCGTCCCGGATCGCCTTTCCGGGTCTTGTCGCGACGCTCTGCGGGCTTGTCGCCCTGGCGGCGCAGGCCTGGCGCCCGGCCGAAGCGACGGACACCACCCTGTCCTGGGTGATCGGGCTGATGCTGACCCTGTCGCTCATCGCCCATACCGGCATTGCATTGCGCCTGCGCCGACTTATCCCGGCCTGCACCCGAGCTTGTGCCGAGCCATTGCCAGGCGCGCCCGCTCTCGCTCGCGACGAAATCCTGCGTGCGGCTGCCCTGCTCGACTTCCAGACCCAGGCCCTGCGCGAGGGTATGCGGCGGATCGGCGCGCTCGAATCGGCCCGCGACGAAAGCGAACGGCAACGCGAGGCCCTGGCTGCGCGTCAGGCCCGGTTCGTGGAAGAAATCGGCGCCGGTCTGACGCGCCTGGCCCGGGGCGATCTTGGTGCCGCGATCCCGACCTCGGACTCTTACCCGCCCGCCGAGGACGCGGTATACGTGGTCTTTAACGGTATCCTGACCAACCTTTCCGGCACGCTGACGCGGATCCGCCATGTCGCCTCAAGCGTGTGCGATGGCGCGGAAGAGATCACGGTCGTCGCCCGCGATGTCTCGGGCCGGGCGGAAACCCAGGCGGCGACGCTGGAGCAATCCGCCGCCGCACTGAACCAATTGACCGAAAGTGTCCGCTCGACCGCCGAAAGTGCCCGCCATGCGCAAAGCGCCAGCCGCGAGAACCATTCGATCGCCGAGGACGGCACCGCCGTGGTGGGGGAGGCCATCGCCGCGATGAAGGCGATCGAGGGATCGTCGACGCAGATCACCCGGATCATCGGAGTGATCGACGACATCGCTTTTCAGACCAACCTCCTGGCTCTGAACGCAGGGGTCGAGGCGGCGCGGGCTGGCGAGGCGGGGCGCGGCTTCGCCGTCGTGGCCTCCGAGGTGCGCAGCCTCGCCCAACGCGCCTCGGCCTCGGCGAAAGAGATCAAGGCCCTGATCTCGCAAAGCGCGACCCAGGTTCTGGCCGGATCGGATCTGGTGAATCGGGCGGGCGAGAACCTGACCCGGATCCTGGGTAAGGTAGGCGAGGCGGCCGCTCAGGTCTCGTCCATCGCGACGGCGGCGGGCGAACAGTCCATCGGATTGTCCGAGATCACCACCGGGATCAACCAGCTCGACCAGGTGACGCAGAAGAATGCAGCCGTGGCCGAACAGGCGAATGCCGCGGCCGCGACGCTGCGCGCACAGGCCGATACGCTGATCCGCGAGTTGGAGGCCTTCGGCGCCGCCCGTCAAGCGGCCGAGGTCGTGCCGTTGCGCACCGAACGTTCGCCGACACCGCAAAGGCAATCCGCCGCATCGCCTTTGAACCGCCCCGTGTTCCAGTCGAGCCGCCAGCGGGCGGCGAGCGCAAACGGGCGGCTGTTCGAGTTCTGACCCACGTCCCCGGCGCCTTTGCGCCGGAGGAATTATCCGCTCGCCCGGGCCACCTTCAGCAGCCGTTAAAGCCCTTCGGTCAGACTGCCCTTTAATCGCAGCCGGCAGCCTCGCGCCCGGCATCCATCGAAAGAGGTATTCATGTCCGGCACCAGCACCACCGACAGCGAAATCGACGCCAGGCTCGCCTTCCTCGAACTCGGCGCCGAGGATCAGGCGCGACTGCGCGCGCTTGCCCGGCTGATCGACGCCAGGATGGAAATGGCCCTGTCGGACTTCTACGAAAAGGTCGCGCGTACCCCGGCCATCCGCCACCATTTCCAGGAAGAATCCCGGATGAAGGCGGCGAAGTCGCGGCAGGCCGCGCATTGGCGGCATATCACCAAGGCGGAGTTCAACGCCGAATATATCTCGGCCGTGCGGCGGATCGGCGCTATCCACGCCGACATCGGGCTGGAGCCGCGCTGGTATATCGGCGGCTACGCCACTGTGCTGGACCGGCTGGTCCGAATGCTGATCGATTCCCGCAGAACCCTGACGGCCGGGTCGCGCGCCAACCTCGGGCGGGACGTTTCGGTGGTGATGCGGGCCGCGCTGCTCGACATCGACCTGTCGATCAGCTGCTATCTGGAAAAGCTCGACGAGGCGCGCAAGCAGGCCGAGGATGCGCAGCATCGGGTTTTCGACAGCATCGCCGCCGCACTCGCCCGTCTGTCCGAGGGCGATCTGGGCGTCCGCGTCGACCAGGCCTTGTCGGACCAGACCCGGTTCAACGAAACCATGGGCACCCTGTCCGACATCATCTCCTCCGTGCGGCGCGCGACCCAGGCGATCAGCACCGGCTCGGGTGAGATCGCTGCGGCATCGGACGACCTCGCCCGGCGGACGGAGCAGCAGGCGGCAAGCCTTGAACAGACCGCCGCCTCGCTGGACCAGTTGACCACCGCCGTCCACGAATCGGCGACCCGTGCCAAAGAGGCGGAACAGATGGCCACCCGGGCGCGGCAGGTGGCCGAAAAGGGCAGCAAGATCATGGATGAAACCCGGTCGGCGATGAACGAGGTGTCGAAAGGCGCCAGCGAGATGGGCCAGATCATCGGTGTGATCAACGAGATCGCGTTTCAGACCAACCTGCTCGCGCTCAACGCGGGCGTCGAGGCCGCCCGCGCCGGAGAGGCAGAGCGCGGATTTGCCGTCGTCGCCGCCGCAGTCCGCGCGCTCGCCCAAAGATCGGCCGAGGCGGTGCGCACCATCCAGACACTGATCGACCGCAGCGGCGAGCAAACGGCCGAGGGCGTCAAGCTCGTCACCGCCACCCACAGCGTCTTGGGAGAGATCGTGGAAAGCTTCAACGAAATCAACACGACGGTGATCGAGATGGCGACTTCGGCGCAAAGCCAGGCGCTGAGCATCTCGGAGATCAACACCGCCGTAC
Source organism: Rhodobacterales bacterium (assembly GCA_015654855.1). Lineage (GTDB taxonomy): Bacteria > Pseudomonadota > Alphaproteobacteria > Rhodobacterales > Rhodobacteraceae > JAATGA01. Next base: position 6,824 of record JAATGA010000074.1, on the reverse strand, counting down.
GTTATCTGGATGTGATGACCCAGCAGAACGCCGCCATGGTCGAACAGACCAATGCTACGACGAATTCGCTGAATAGCGAGGCGAAGGATCTGATCGGCCTGGTGCAGCGGTTCACCGGCATCTGACCACGTCCCCGCATGGCAAAGACCTCAGCCCTTGTCGGCCACCTTCTCCAGGTCCGAGCTGAACTGGTAGATCCAGGTTTCGGTCAGCGGCTTGCCATCGAGGTCGAGGTAAAGCCGCAGGTCGGCCAAAAGGCCCGGTTGCAACTCCAGGTCGAAGACCGCCCGCCAGATGTTGCCGTTCGGTACCGGCTCCGAAAAACTGCGGATCACGGCGCCCCGGCTCGTGGTGATGTTCACCTTCGGATAAACGCCATAGGGGATCTGCCGCATCACCTCCGGCCGGTCGAACTCGACCGCCATGCGGTAAAGGTTGTCCGGGCGGGGCTTACCCGGCTCTCCGCCCTCGCCGATCCGGGTGGCGACAGTGCGGGCGATGTTCATCGCCGGGAAGGGTTCATCGTTCTGCCAGTGCAGCCGGTAATGCAAGTCATAGCGGTTGCCCTTAACCGCCGGCCCCTCTGGCACCCAGAAGGCGCCGATATTGTCGTGGATCTCGTCGTCGGTCGGGATTTCCAGCAACTGGATCGCCCCGCGCCCCAACGGGGCCAGCGGCTCGACCCACAGGCTCGGTCGGCGGTCATACATGACACCATCCTGGTAGTGGTCGAAGTCGCGGTCGCGCTGCAACAGTCCGAAGCCTTGCGGGTTTTCGTCCATGAAGGCCGAGACGCGCGTCACCGTCGGGTCGTTCAGCGGCCGCCAGATCCGCTCTCCCGCGCCGGTCCACAGCGCCAGACCGTCCGAATCATGCACCTCGGGCCGCCAGTCGATCGTCCGGTCGCGCCCATATTCGCCATACCATAACATCGAGGTCAGCGGGATCAGCCCCAGTCGACCGACATCGGTGCGCAGGAACAGGCTTTGCTCGATGTCCATCGTGATGCCGCGCGTCCGGTCAAACCCGCGGCGGATGTGGAAACGGAAGGCCCCGGTGACCGAAGGTCCGTCGAGCAGGGCCGAAATGACGACCGGCGCGTCGGGATCGGTGGTTTCCTCGATATAGAATTCGGTAAAATCCGGGAATTCCTCGGGCAGGTTCGGCAGCGCCGAGTTCAGCGCGACGCCCCGTGCCGACAGGCCGTATTGTCCCGCAGCTCCGATGGCCCGGAAATAGGATGCGCCAAGAAAGGCGATCCAGTCCTGCTTGCGCCAGTCCTCGGCGCTGTTCCACTCCTGCAAACGGAACCCGGCAAAGCCCGAATCCGCCGGCAGCACCCGCGCCGGGCTATCCTCCGGCATGTCGAAGAAATCGACCGAATAGGGCACCTCGACCGCCTGGCCGTCGAGAACCAGGTGCATCTTCACCGCCTTGGTGAAGTATTTGCCCAAGTGGAAGAATTCCAGCGGATAGCCCGCCGGCCCCTGCGTGCCCCCCTGCCCCGAGAAGGGCGCGGTTTCCGTGCGGAACCGGATCTTGCCATGCGCCTCATAGTCGATCTGGGCGACGACATCGGGCATCGGCCGATAGGGCGGCACATAGCCGGCACTTGCAGCGGCGGCCGCCCGGGCGCGCAGCACCTCGAACGAAAAGGGCGAGGACGGCGCTTCAGCCACAGCGGCGCGGAAGGCGGGGGCGGACATCAGCCCGGCCAGCAGAGAGGCATTTCTCAGGAAAGCGCGGCGATCGTTTCGCATCTGGCCCGTCGGGATTGAGGAGGTGTTGAGGATTCTGATCCTCATATAACCGCTGTATGACGGCAGAGAGACAGTGTTTTCCGACAGGCGCTACGGCTTTTTTGCCCTGCCTCGCAGTCGCAGAAACCGGCGCACCCGCGCTCAGCCGTCCTGCGCGGCCAGCCAGGTCCCGAACAGCGCAAGCCCGGTCTTCAGCGTTTCGGTGTCGCAGGCATAGCCGATCCGCAGCCAGCCCTCCATATCCAGCGCCGAGCCGGGCAGCAGCATGACCCCCGTCTCCCGCTGCAACCGCCGGCAAAGGTCTGCCGAGGACATGTCGAGGTCATACCGCAACAGCGCCGTCGTGCCCGACCGGGGCCGGATATAGTCGATGCGCGGCTGCTGCGCGATCCAGGCATCGAGGATTCCCAGGTTCGTCCGCGTGATCCGCCGGCTGCGGTCCAGAATCCGGTCGGCGCTTTCCAGCGCCAGCGCCGCGAAATGATCGTCCAGCCCGCCGACGCTGATCGTCGTGTAGTCGCGGTGTATCGAGACCGCATGGATCACCTCGGGCGGTGCCGCCACCCAGCCGAGCCGCAACCCGGCCAGCGAAAACGCCTTGGACATGCCGGCGGTCGAGATGCCCTTTTCGTAAAGGTCGGCCATCGAGACGGTGAAGCCCGTGCCGTCCTGGTCGATGCCGCGATAAACCTCGTCGCAAAGCACCCAGGCGTCGTTTTCACGGGCGATGGCGGCTATGGTCTCCAGCCCCGCGCGGTCGATCAGCGCGCCGGTCGGATTGTTCGGATTGGTCAGCGCGATCAGCTTCGCACCCCGCGCCGCCTCTGCCAGTTCGGTCCTGTCGGGCAGAAAGGCGTTCTCGGGGCGCAGCCACACGGGCCGCACTTCGGCCCCGCAGGATTCGGGGATGGATGTGTGCTGCTGATAGGTCGGCACGACCGAGACGACCGCATCGCCCGGCCCGACCAGCGCCGAATGCACCAGATGGTTCGCGCCGATGGTGCCATGGGTGACGATGATGTTTTCAGGCCCCTGCCGGTCATAAAGCCCGCAGATCGCCGCCTTCAGCCGGGCCGATCCCTCGATCGCGCCATAGCCCATGCGCATCGGCAACAGTTCGGCCAGGGCGTCGTCGTTGCGCCCGCACAAGGCCAGCAACCCGGCGATGGTGACGGAATCGACACAGGTTTCGGCGAGGTTCCAGGTCGCGTCATTCTCATGCGCGTTCATCCAGATTTCGACGCCGAATTCGCGGATCTTCATGCCGGATGCTCCCTTGACCTCTCTGCCCATATTGCATGGGCGGAGGGGACTTCATCAAGGCCGGCGTATGTTTCACGCCCTCCACAGGACCGAAGGCCCCCCAACGGGTGCAGCGGGCTGAGCCAACCACGTTCCATAGTGGGGATGTCCGGCGCGGAGAGCGGTCTCGCCTCTTCGTGCGTGCCCCCTCTTCCGCTGTTGAGCCATCGCGGCTTTCGCGGTTACTCTGCCTCAGGGGGAGGAGAACCCGATGACCATGCGATCCGACGGCAGCCCCGGCTGCCCGAAGGGCGGCCGCCGTGCCGCCCTGTCCGTCATGCGGGCGCGTCCGCCCGTTCCGCTGCAACCCCGTTTCCCCGGAAGGCCCAGATGAGACTGACCGATTGCCATAACTTCCACGACTTCCGCCGGCTGGCGAAACGCCGCGTGCCGGGGCCGATCTTCAACTACATCGACGGCGGTGCGGATGACGAGGTGACGCTGCGCCGCAACACCGGTGCTTTCGAGGATGTGGATCTGGTGCCGAACATCCTGCGCGGTGTCGGCGACGTGGATCTGTCCGTTACCGTCCTGGGGCAGAAACTGGCGCTGCCGGTCTATTTGTCGCCGACCGCGCTGCAACGGCTGTTCCACCATCAGGGCGAACGGGCGACCGCCGCCGCCGCCGAGGCCTTCGGCACGATGTTCGGCTGCTCTTCGCTCGGCACGGTCGCGATGGAGGAACTGGCGAAAAAGCACCGCACTCCACAGTGCTATCAATTCTACTTTCACAAGGATCGCGGGCTGAACCGCGCCATGATGCAAAAGGCGCGCGAGGCCGGCATCCAGGTGATGATGCTGACCGTCGACAGCATCACCGGCGGCAACCGCGAACGCGACCTGCGCACCGGCTTTTCCATCCCCTTCCGGCTGACCGCCGGCGGGATCGCGCAATTCGCGATGAAGCCCGCTTGGGGCATCAACTACCTGCTGCATGAGAAGTTCAGCCTGCCACAGCTCGACGCCCATATCGACATGAAGGGCGACACCCTGACCATCGGGCGATACTTCACCGAAATGCTCGACCCGTCGATGGACTGGGACGATGTGGCCCGCATGGCCGAGGAGTGGGGCGGTCCGTTCTGCCTGAAGGGCGTGATGAGCACCGAAGACGCCCGCCGTGCCGCCGATATCGGCTGCTCGGGCGTCGTGCTGTCGAACCACGGCGGGCGGCAGCTCGACGGCTCGCGCACCGGCTTCGACCAACTCGACGAGATCGTGCAGGCCGTAGGCGACCGGCTCGACGTCATCATGGACGGCGGCATCCAGCGCGGCACCCATGTGCTGAAGGCGCTGAGCCTGGGGGCAAAGGCGGTCGGGCTGGGCCGGTTCTACCTTTTCGCGCTGGCCGCGGCCGGGCAGGCGGGGATCGAGCGCGCGCTCGGCCAGATGAAGGCCGAACTTATCCGCGACATGCGGCTGATGGGGGCGAAATCCGTGGCCGACCTGAACCGCGGGAACCTGCGATTCAGATAAGCGCGGGGGCGGGCGCGGTCAGCGCCCGGCCGGCCCCTGGGGAGCGTCGGGTTTGGGCGGGGCGTCGGGTTTGGGATGGTCATCCCAGTCCTTCGTCAGAATGCGGCTCGCATCCCCCTGCGGGTCGTCGTATTGCCGCGCTTTCAGCGACCAGAAGAAGGCGACAAGCCCCGCGCCGCCCATCAGCAGCGACACCGGGATCAGGATCGTCAGAACTTCCATCGCATGTCCCCCCCTTCAGCGCAGCCGCATCGCGTTCAGTGAAACGGTGATCGACGACAGCGACATGGCCAGCGCCGCCGCCAGCGGCGTGGCAAGGCCGACCAGCGCGATCGGCACAGCCACCACATTGTATCCCGCCGAAATCGCGAAGTTTTCCTTGATCCTTCGGCTTGCGAGCCTGCCGATCCGCAAAGCATCGGCCACCGGCGCAATATCCTGCCCCAGCAGCACGATGTCGGACGCGACCCGCGCCGCATCCAAAGCCGAGGCGGGCGAGATCGACACATGCGCCGCCGTCAGCGCCGCCGTATCGTTCAGCCCGTCGCCCACCATCAGGACCCGATGCCCCGCCGCCGTCAGCGCCGCCACGGTCTGCGCCTTTTCCGCCGGCAACGCGCCCGCGGTCCAGTCCTCGATCCCGAGGCGGGTCGCGAAATCGCGCACCACACCTTCGGCATCGCCCGAGATCAGCATGACCCGCAGACCCGAAGCCTTCAGCGCCGCGACGACCGTATCGGCCCCGGGCCGCAGACGGTCGGCGAAGGTAAAGGCCCGCGCGGACCCCTCGCCCGCCGAAAGCCAGGTGGCGGTCGCGGGCAATTCGTCCGCCCCGCACCAGGCGGCACGGCCGAGGCGGACTGTGCGCCCGCGCCAGCGCCCCTCGACGCCATAACCCGGAACCTCGCGCAGATCCTCGACCAATGCCGGGCGGATACCCGCACCCCGCGCCGCCTCGGCCAGCGCGCGGGCGAGCGGGTGGGACGATGCGGCGGCGAGACCGGCTGCCAGTTCCAGCGCGACGCGGGGGTGATCGGCCAGGTTCACCGGCTCCGGCGCGCCCATGGTCAGGGTGCCGGTCTTGTCGAAGACCACGGTATCGACCTCGGCCAGGCGCTCCAGCGCAGTGCCGTGCTTGATAAGCAACCCCTTGCGAAACAGCCGCCCGCTCGCCGCCGTCACCACCGCCGGCACGGCAAGGCCCAACGCGCAGGGGCAGGTGATGATCAGCACCGCCGCCGAGATATTGATGGCATAGCGCACATCGCCGCCCGTCGCCCACATCCAATAGCCAAAGGCGCTGAACGACAAAAGATGCACCAGCGGCGAATAAAGCCGCGACGCACGGTCGGCCAGCGAGGTGTAGCGGGTCTTGGCGGCCTCGGCCACGGCGACCAGATCGGCCATGCGGTGCAGGGTCGAATCCCGACCGGCGGCGGTCACCCGCAAGGTCAGCGGGCCGGTCAGATTGACCTCGCCCGCCGACACCATCGTGCCGACACCGGCAAAGGCCGGCAGGCTTTCCCCGGTCAGCAGCGCGCGGTCGACCTCGGACGTGCCCTCGACCACCTCGCCATCGACCGGCATCCGCCCGCCGGGGCGGACACGGACCAGATCGCCCGGCATCACCCCGGAGATTGGCGTCAAGACCTCGGCCCCGTCGCACAGGACAAAGGCGCGCGGCACTTCAAGCGCCGCCAGTTCCTCGGCCGCCGACCGCGCCGCTGCCCGGATGCGGTGGTCGAGATAGCGCCCCGCCAGCAGGAAGAAGGACAGCATCACCGCCGCATCGAAATAGGCGTTATGGCCGGAATGCAGGGTTTCATAGACCGAGATGGAGCTCGCCAGCACCAGCGCCAGGCTGATCGGGAAGTCCATGCCGAACCGCCCCACCCTCAGCCCCGCCCAGGCGGATCTGAAGAACGGCTGTCCGGCGAAGACCACCGTCGGCAAAGCGATGGCCCCGGAAATCCAGTGGAACAGATCGCGCGTCGCATCCCCCGCCCCGGACCAGACCGCAACCGACAGCAGCATGACGTTCATCATGCTGAACCCCGCCACGCCAAGGCGCATCAGCAGATCGCGGCCCTGTCTGTCGGTCTCGGTCGCCGATAACAGGCCGGGGTCAAGCTCATGCGCCTCATACCCCACGCCTTTCAGCGCCTCGACCAGGCGCTCGGCGGTGACGCCAGGCTCGGCATCGACCGAAACGCGCTTCATCGTCAGATTGACCCGGGCCGAGCGCACGCCCGGCTCGGCCGCCAGCCGATGCTCGACGGTGGTGAT